>CAYQNP010000221.1:0-2500 GCA_964418785.1 uncultured Spirochaetia bacterium
ACTGGTACACCAGAGGTTCGTTCACCCCGGTCCTCTCGTACTAGGGGCAACTCTCCTCAAGTATCCTACGCCCGTGGTGGATAGGGACCGAACTGTCTCACGACGTTCTGAACCCAGCTCGCGTACCGCTTTAATGGGCGAACAGACCAACCCTTGGGACCTTCTACAGCCCCGGGATGCGATGAGCCGACATCGAGGTGCCAAACCTCCCCGTCGATATGGACTCTTGGGGGAGATCAGCCTGTTATCCCCGGAGTACCTTTTATCCGTTGAGCGACGGCATTTCCACACACAACCGCCGGATCACTAAGCCCTGCTTTCGCACCTGTTCGAGATGTCTCTCTCACAGTTAAGCTCCCTTATGCCTTTACACTCTAAACACGATTTCCAACCGTGCTGAGGGAACCTTAGGGCACCTCCGTTACATTTTAGGAGGCGACCGCCCCAGTCAAACTACCCGCCTGACACTGTCCTTTACCCGGATAACGGATACAAGTTAGAACCCTAGCAAAGCAAGGGTGGTATTTCAAGGACGGCTCCACCGAAACTGGCGTCCCGGCTTCACAGCCTCCCACCTATCCTACACATGCTTTACCAAAATTCAATGCCAGGTTGTAGTAAAGGTTCACGGGGTCTTTCCGTCCTGCCACGAGTACTCAGCATCTTCACTGAGAGTTTAGTTTCATCGGGACCTCTGTCGAGACAATGCTCCAATCGTTACACCATTCGTGCAGGTCGGAACTTACCCGACAAGGAATTTCGCTACCTTAGGACCGTTATAGTTACGGCCGCCATTCACCGGGGCTTCGGTTCAGAGCTTCTCCTGCCGAAGCAGAATGACCCTTCCCCTTAACCTTCCGGCATTGGGCAGGTGTCAGTCCCCATACATCCTCTTTACGAGTTAGCGGAGACCTGTGTTTTTGATAAACAGTCGCCAGAGCCTGGTCACTGCAACCTCTTTCTGCTACTAAGCGCAGGCCGTTCACATACTCGAGGCACCCCTTCTCCCGAAGTTACGGGGCCAATTTGTTGAGTTCCTTGACAGAGGTTATCCCGGAAGCCTTAGGCTTCTCGCCTTGCCTACCTGTGTCGGTTTGTGGTACGGTCAGCTATTAATCTCGCATAGAGGTTTTTCTCGGCAGCGTGGGATCAATGAGTTCGCCTACCCGAAGGCAGACTCCCCATCACCTCTCGGTGTTGGCTGAAAATTCAGCCGGTCTCCCGGATTTACCTGGAAGACCCACCTACAGGCTTAGACGCGGACAACCATCGCCGCGCTCACCTACCCTTCTGCGTCACCCCATAGCTGATAACGATTAATAACTGGTACCGGAATAATAACCGGTTTTCCATCGGCTACGCCTTTCGACCTCGCCTTAGGGTCCGACTAACCCTGGGATGATTAGCATTGCCCAGGAAACCTCAGGCTATCGGCCAGGAGGTATCTAACCTCCTTTCTCACTACTCGTACCGGCATACTCACTTCTAATCGCTCCACTACTCCTCTCGGTATAGCTTCACAGCAATTAGAACGCTCCCCTACCGATTGCAAAGCAATCCCACAGCTTCGGTAACAGACTTAAGCCCCGTTACATTTTCAGCGCAGTATCACTAATAGACCAGTGAGCTATTACGCACTCTTTAAAGGATGGCTGCTTCTAAGCCAACCTCCTGGCTGTCTTGGCGACACCACATCTTTTCCCACTTAGTCTGTATTTAGGGACCTTAGCTGGTGGTCTGGGCTGTTTCCCTTTTGACCATGGACCTTATCGCCCACAGTCTAACTCCCTTGCTATAAAGTAGTAGCATTCGGAGTTTGGTTGGGTTTGGTAGGGTGGTAACCCCCCTAGCCCATCCAGTGCTCTACCTCTACTACTAAACACAAGAGGCTAGCCCTAAAGCTATTTCGGGGAGAACCAGCTATATCTGAGTTTGTTTGGCCTTTCACCCCTATCCACAGCTCATCCCCCAATTTTTCAACATTGGTGGGTTCGGACCTCCACGAGGTTTTACCCTCGCTTCATCCTGGCCATGGATAGATCACTCAGTTTCGGGTCTATATAATGTAACTTGTCGCCCTATTCAGACTCGCTTTCGCTGCGGCTCCGGAATTTACTTCCTTAACCTTGCTACATCATATAACTCGCCGGTTCATTCTACAAAAGGCACGCCGTCAGGCATAGTTTCATCCGAAGACAAAACCATAGCCCTCCGACTACTTGTAGGTATACGGTTTCAGGTTCTATTTCACTACCCTCCAGGGGTACTTTTCACCTTTCCCTCACGGTACTTGTTCACTATCGGTTGCCAGCTAGTATTTAGCCTTAGGAGGTGGTCCTCCCGGATTCCCACAGAATTCCACGGGTTCCGTGGTACTCAGGAATTTAAGCCAGAGAGATTCCGTGTTTTCGCATACGGGGCTATTACCCTCTATGGCGCTCCTTTCCAGTTAGCTTCTGCTAACACGAAATTTTGTAACTCTCCGAGCCTGCCAATTCAG
>CAYQNP010000221.1:5000-14724 GCA_964418785.1 uncultured Spirochaetia bacterium
AAGAGCAGTTAATTTCTTTCTAAATTACGCTAATATATATAACACCTTTTTTTCAAATGTCAAGAAAAAAATTATTTTTTTTATTGCAAATTATTGGCACTCAGAAATTCTTCCATTGTATGATAAACCTTAAAAAAAGCCAACAATTTAGTCATACTAAAAATCTTCTCAATATCAGGCGACATATTTACAAGATAGATTTGCCCGCCTATTCCTTTTAATTTGCTCATAAGCCCAATAAAAGAACCTATCCCGGAACTGTCAATATAAGTCAAATTCTGCATATCAATAGCAATAAATTTTGCTCCTTTTTCAACTTCCGAATCAAAAACCTTTTTTACAAGTTTAACATTATTCATATTCAGATTACCACTAATCCCTAATATCACAAACTTATCTTTAACTTTTTTTGTAATTTGCATAGACGGACCTCATTAACAATATTTCTCTCTATATATAACAATATATATAAATTCAATCCTATTGTCAAGCATTAATTAACAATGGAATTAATTTTTTTTATAAGTTCGAAATCAAGAGAATGCCCGGACTTATAGGCAACAAAAAAAGAATTTATTCTTTTTCCCAGAATAGAGACCGCTCCAATTAAATCAAGAATTTTATGCCGCACACACTCATCCTTAAATCTCAACTTTTTATTAAGATACCCTGTAGATGTTAATACAACAGCATTTTTCAGAGACCCGCCGAGCGCAAGACCGTTTTTACGGAGTTGCTCTACTTCTTCTAAAAAACCAAAAGTTCGGGCAGGAGCTATCTGTTTTTTAAAAACTTTCTTTGTTATATTCTGAATAACGACTGTTCTGTTTCTCAGTTCAGGATGCGGAAAATCAACAGTATAAGAAACACCAAATCTGTCAGAAGGTATTGCAGCAACAAATTTATCAGCAGCCTCGAAAACAACAGGTTTTTTCAGACTAATAACAGGAACTTCTGCAGTCTGTGCAACTATTACAGCACTATTAAGCAATTTAAAAAAAGAAAGAGCGCTGCCATCCATTATCGGAATCTCTCCCCCTTTTACTTCAACTAAAATATTACTAATTTCAGCCATATATAAAGCAGCAATAAGATGTTCTATTGTCTTTATATTATTAGTTTCATTACCTATAACCATAGATCTTTTTGTGGAAAAAATAGAATCAACGCTCAACTTAAAATAATCATTATTTCTTTTAAAAACAACACCGCTGTTTACCGGCAAAGGATTTAATTTAACATCAACAGTCTCACCGGTATGAATTCCAACGCCTTTAAATTTAATACTTTTTTTTATTGTCTTTTGAAACATAGGTTATATATTATACACACGAAAAAACATTTCAAGTTTTTTTTTAATTATTTTATGGAAAAAGCAATACTCATACAATGCAGTGATACAAAGAATAGTGTTGACGAGGATGAAGAAAAACTCAACGAATTAAAATTACTTGCCAGAAGTGCACACACTCAAATAATTGATTCTATTATTATAAAGATAAAAAAAATAAATCCTGCAACCTATCTCACAAAAGGCAAAGTAGAACTTATAAAAGAGAAGGTAAAAGAATTGCAGCCAGATGTAATAATATTCAACAATGAATTAAAGCCCATACAGGTACGCAATTTAAGCGACACATACAACTGTAAAGTTATAAGCAGAACAGAATTAATACTGGATATATTTGCACTGCGAGCAAAAACAAGGGAAGCAAAGATACAGGTAGAATTAGCCCAATTAAAATATCTGCTTCCAAGACTTACCGGCTATGGAGTAATGATGTCCAGGCTCGGTGGGGGAATTGGAACACGCGGACCGGGAGAAAAAAAAATAGAATACGACAGAAGAAACATAATGCGAAGAATCTCTATTTTAAACAAAAAACTTAAGAATATAGAAAAACACAGGGAACTGATTGTAAAAAATCGAAAATATAAAACCGTTGGTATAGTCGGATATACAAACGCAGGAAAATCCACTTTGCTAAATGCTCTGTCAAATGAAAAATTATTAACTGAAAACAGACTATTTGTGACTCTTGACTCAACCACAAGAAAAATATTTTTAGACAACAATAAATTTATACTTCTTTCAGACACTGTAGGATTTATTCGTGATATTCCTCACAATTTAATAGCATCATTTAAATCGACTTTATCAGAAGCAAAAAATGCCGACCTTCTTTTACATGTTGTAGATATAAACGACAAATATTATCAGGAAAAGATTGATGTAGTAAATGAAGTCTTAAGTGAACTTAATATAGATATATCAAAAAGCATATATGTATTTAACAAAATAGACAAAGGAGGTACAGAAAACAGGATAAAGCGTATAAACGAGATATATCCGGGCTCAATTTTTATTTCAGCAAAAAATAAAATAAATCTTGAAAAATTAAAAGAAACTATTATATTAAGGTTAGGTATTTAAGAATGAGTGATGTATTTAATACAGGTTCAAAAATAGGAATTGATTCATTAGACCAGGACGAGAGAAAAAAGCTGTTCAACAAATTTGTAGAAGCCGGCGGGCAGGTTGTAACTCAGAAAAAGAAAAATCTACTAAATTTTGACAGAGAACGACAGAAACAGTTATTAAAAAAAATTGAAGCCAGACACAAAAACGGTAAAAATATATCTCAAAACACAAAAAAACAGCATATACAGTCAGCTGCTAAAAGCACTCACTTAAAAAGACGGGACTCTATATTCGATAAAACAAGTATTTATTTTAAAGGTCTATTTAACGGAGTAACTACTCTATCAGGAAAATATATAAGCAAAAGATTTTTTAAATTTATAAAATATTCTGTTATGCCGGACTTAGACAAATTAGATATATCTTTAAATTATGTTCTTGCAAGCAAAGACGAAATTATACAACGAATCATAAACTCTCTTGACGAAATGGGAGAGAATTATACCGATGTATTTGAGAAATTCCTGCAGTTTTATAGTGCAGAAGAGTTTAACGGATTACTATACTTTTACAATAATGAAAAATACAAAAAAGTTCCTCTAAAATTAATAGAAGAACCGTTTAAAAAAATATTTAAAAAATTATACATATTCCGCAATCACTTTCTCTACATATATCCTGCTATAAAAAATGCTCTGCTAATAATCTCAAGACATCGCGGATGGGAAAAGAAAGTTATTGCAAACAGATTATGGATTGCAAAACATACAATTGACACAGTATCAACTCAACTAATAAAAAAATTTCATATATTATCTTTATTTTATATAAAAGAGAATGTTCCTCTTAAATCAAAAAAAATAAAAGAATTTCTAAACATAACAAAAGAGGATGAGATAGGTTATCATAAACTGGAAGAATTTATATCAAAAAACAAAAAAGAACTTTCAGAATACTTTGAATCAACAAAGGATGCCGTAAAAAAAGATTCTTCAAAATACCTTAAGAAATTTTTCTCTGATTTGACTATTGAAGAAATTTCAAAATTAGATATAGAAGAAGAAGTTATTGAAGGGTTTAAACTGATAAAAGAAATTAATCTGGATACTATAAATGAATATGAGATAAAAAATTCGAATTTATCATTATTAAAAGAGAAAGATAAAGTTTTAGAGTTATATATATTACTAAAGGAATTTGAAAGAGAATACTCATTTATTCTAACTTCACACAGAATTTCCATAAAACCCATATTTGAAGGCAATAAACGTGTTGATTATAAAGATAAAATGAATACACTGTATTCAAAGTTAAATACAATATATGAAACTATCACAGATTATACAGAACAGACCAAGACATTATTGGACTTAGAAAATGATGAAGCATTAAATCCCATAAATAAATTCAACAGAATAACAGCAGTAGAAGGCAAACGAAGCAAACTGAGTTTTGAAATACGCCAGATGTCAAAAAAATACTTCGGGGAAGTGTATGAAATATTCACCAAGATAATAACAGATTACAACACAAAAAAAATAATCGTAGAGAATCCTGATGACACAATAAAATTCAACACAGAAATAGAAGGAGAGAAAAAATTAAACGGCTCAACAATTATAAATGCTTTCATAACTGCAAGCAGGTATCTTGCAGGCGTATTATACAGACTTGAAGATTATGGAGACTTTGCCGGCATAAAAACAAAACTTCGGGAAAACGAATGGCCAATAAAAGATAAACCAACCGAATCCAAAGAAACTGAAATACCAGAAACTGCAGCTGAAGGACAACCTGAAGAGAAAAATGATGATCTATTTGATGAAATCGAAGCATATATGAGTAAAGACACTGTATCTAATAACAATGAAACAGCAAACTAAATTTTTCACCAAAATAAATAATAACACAATAAGATGTACTCTCTGTCCGCATAATTGTACTCTGAAAGAAAACCAAAAAGGGATATGCGGTACCAGAATAAATTATAACAGAATTCTCTATACCACTATCTACGGCGAAGTATCTGCTGTAAATGTAGATCCGATGGAAAAAAAACCTCTATTTCATTTCTATCCCGGAGAAGATATTCTATCTCTCGGAACAATAGGATGCAATTTAAAATGTCCGTACTGTCAAAACTGGAATATATCTCAAAATACGGAATATACAACAGAAAATGTATCACCCGAAGATATTATAAACATATGTAAAAATAAAAATATCCGGCACATAGCCTATACTTACTCAGAACCAATAATATGGTATGAATTTGTATATGACACTGCGAAACTGGCAAATCAAAATAAGATAAATAATGTTCTTGTTACAAATGGGTATATAAATAAAGAACCATTAAAAGAGATTGCACCTTTTATTCAGGCTGCAAATATAGATGTAAAAGCTTTCAACGATAGATTTTACACACATTTAATAAAAGGGAAATTACAGCCTGTATTAGAAACCGTTGAATATTTATACAATAAAACACACATAGAAATAACAATGCTTATTATCCCGGGGTGGAATGATAATCTTAATGAAATAAAAAAATTTACAGACTGGGTTTCGAGTCTTAGTCCGGATATTCCTGTTCATTTCTCCAGATATTTTCCGCAATACAAATTCGACACACCTGCTACTCCACTCGAAACATTAAGAGAAATCTATGACATTGCAGCAGAAAAATTAAATTATGTATATATTGGAAACGCTGCAATAAAGGACACAGAAAACAGTTACTGCCCGCACTGCGGAAATCTGTTAATAGAAAGAACTTATTACAATATAAAAATCACCGGGCTGCATAAAAATAAATGTTCTAAATGCGGAAAAACACTGAACTTTAAACTTTAATTATTAAGGATAAATAAATGGAAACTTTCACAACACCTTTTATTTCAGTTTTAAAACTATTTTTAATATCATTTGCAGGATACATAATATTTAAGATAAAACCATTAAAGAACAGTTACAAATATCTCCTGTTCTATGTAATAGATTTTGCTCTTCCAATACTTATAATAGGAAGAATGACATTAAAACTCAGTTATGCTGAGATTTCACGATACATATACATAATAATAGCCGGGACAATAATAGTAGTTGCCGGGCTTTTTATTGGAATTATTATAACAAAAATATTTAAGATAAATAATAAATACAAAAGCATTTTTATAGGGCTGATGACATTTACTAATATGGGCTATTTGCCGATACCGTTATTTGAATCCATCTTTACAGGCCAGGATGTAATACAGGCACAGTTATATGTTTTCCTGATAATAATTCCATTTCACCTGTTTTTATGGTCAATAGGTGTGCCTTTAATACTGAATAAAAGTTTTAAACTTAAAGAATTTAAATTTAAATGGACATCACCATTTATAGCTGTATTAGCAGGATTAATAATGCCTTTATTCAAAATAAATCCGGAATCATTATCACCCATAATGCCGTACTTTAACATAATAACAAAATCTTTAAATCCATTATTAATGGTAATGTTAGGTGGAGCTTTTGCTAACATGAATTTAAGTAATATAAAATTCGACCGGCATGTTCTGGCAATAATTATATCAAAACTAATAATATTTCCCGGCATTGCAACATTAGTCATTATACATCTTAATATTTCAATGCTTTTAAAATTATTTCTTGTAGTTGAATTTGCAGTACCTCCTGCTGTTAATATAGTTTTAATAAATAAACGCTATGGCGGGACAGAAGAAAATTTAAAATTTATTCTCTCAAGTATGGTATTTACTTACCTTGCTGCTATTCTAACACTTCCGCTGTTTATCGCCTTAACCCGATACTTCGGTTAAATCAACATTATAAAAACATAATGTATCGTCCTGTTCGCGGATATAATGTAATCTCTATGTTATACCAATTACTTCCTGCAGGATGCAATACAAATTCATCACCGGTTGCAAGATCTAATCCGTATTTATACTTTTTTAAAAGCCTGACTTTAACAATACGATGCAACACCTCTTTATTGTGAGAAAATAACAGAAAAAAATCTCTATTTTTTTTATGCAGCATTTCTTTAAATACAAAAAGATTACCGGTATCATATTCTTGAGGTTTAATCCCAATATATCTGCAGAGTCTCAACAAAGTATGATTCTTTATAACAGCTGTTTTTTCATAATTAAATTCTTTATCAAGCGAACCTTTTTTAGGCTCAAAACCTGCAATTAAAACAGAACCTTTGCCTATTCTATGCTCTAACAATACAGGTTCATTATTTGTGTCTGTAAGCAAAATTTTTCCGGGACCTGCTATAGTATAAACTTTCCCTATCTGAACACCTTTTCCGAATTTGCCGAAAAATTCAATAGTTCTGTTTTTCAAATTCTCAAATTTAATATCTTTAATACCGAAAATATTTCTGAAATACGGTATGTATTTACCTGTACCGGGGAACATAAGGATATTTAATCCCTTTTCAACACTTTCTCGAAGGAGCCAATACCAGTATTCGTCTTCAGGCATAAATAAGCCCGACCCGCCGCCTGTGCCTGTTTTATAATAATAATCTCTATCCGGCATAACAAGTAATTTATATATTGAAAAATCAAATCTTGTTTTTGAAGAAATTATATCTACCGGGAAATCCAGGCGCGTGGCAATATTTGCAAGAGAAAAATAATTATTCCATTCAGTAGGAGCAAACACAGCAAGATCAGGCTGAACTCTTTCTGCACCCATAATAGTCCGTCGAATAAACCCTATTCTTGCAATATCATCACCATAAACTCCAAGATCGGGACCTGGAATTGTATAATACCATGAATTTAGTCTCACAGATTGAAATAGAGAATCATCATACTGTATATAATCACCACCTACCTGCCATGCTTCTCCGCCCCATCTCTTTCCTGAGTTGTGAAGATATGTATATTTTTTATCAAACTTCTGCTCTTCGAGCCAATGCTTTGACTTTGCTTCTATAATATAAGAACCTATATCCGCAATAGAACCTATACCATGTCCCGGATAATCCGACGATAACTTTTCAGGCGCATTTCTTTTTACTATATTGTAAACCGTTCTCATTCCTTCTCCAATTGACCAGCTCCTGAATTCAAGATAATATTTATATGCTTCTCTTTGTTCCGGATACGGAACAGGAATATCTTTATATGAATGGAACTCCATCTTGTATATTTTACTCAATTCTGCTATATCTAATTCCGCTACTTTTTCAAGATATCTGTTAAAAGCTTTTTTCTCAAATACAGAGTAATCGAATAAAGAAGGATCATTGTAATAATAGTAGTACCCATAAGGAAAATCAGAATTGCCGAAATCAATAACAAATTTAAGAAGCATATCTGCATCTGCGTATCGTTTTGTAAATTTATCAATCATTTTAAAATAATGTTCTCTGTAAAAAGGGCTCCATATACTCGGGAAAAAACCTTTATTCCCATATCTGTCAATTGCCGGTTCTTTAAGAACCCACCAGGGCACACCGCCGTCACTTAAACCGCTGCCTCGAGTCGTTGGAAACATCCAGAATTGAATTAAAATATTATTTTGTTGCGCAAAGTTTAATATTTTATCAGGTATTCTCCAATTATATTTTCCCGGAACTGGTTCAACATCTTCCCATGGTATATTGACCCTTACATACTGCACTCCCCTTCTTTTCATTTCAAGAAGAAAATATTTATATTCATCATAAACTTTATTATTTAAAAAAGCAAAATAGGTTGAAATCCCGTAGCCCGGATGTTTAGAGGAGTCCGAAGCATAAACCCATTCTTTTTCTTCAACTCTATATTCCTGCTTATTATTGTTGGTATTATATTTTATTTCCAGCCGGTATCTGTTTATACCGAATTTACTGCTGTTTTTTATATTATAGGTATAAACTGATCTTTTTGCTAAACGGATATTAGTATTCTTAAAAAATAATCTGTTATTTTTATACAATGCAACTTTATCAACTCTGATTTCTTGGTTACTTAAATTCTTTATATTTACATTTATATTATTGTCAGAACCGTGTTGAACAACAGGAACAAATTTTATAGAAGCACCAATCTGTGCCGGTTTGAGCCATTCAATGATTTTCCATACAACATTATTTATATCTTTCCACTCACGGGTAAGGTGTCCCGGATCATATTTCCATTCCCTCTGATATACGCCTTCTATATTTTCCCGCGGTTCTCCGCCATTAAACCCGATCATTGCAAATTTAGCACCAAGAAATTTGTCAGAACGCCTCTCTACAACCATTATAGAAGACGATTCAACTGCATGATTAAACGATTTAATTCTAAGTAACGGATATGTCCTGTCAGGCGGATATGCTGTTATCCTTAATCCTTTTACTGCTCTGTTTTTTAAAAATTTTATATCTTTAAAATCACCAATAATATCTTTCCCCTTTTCTGTTAATCCTTTAAATCCGGAATTTAAATCAACTTCAAAAGTATCACTTTCCCGGGTCAAATGAAAAAGATATCCGAGCATATTCTTCCCGGGATAACTTTTATTTATATAAGGAATATCTCCGAGAAAAAAAATAGAACCTCCGGAGGAATGAAATTTTACCAGAGATTTTAAAGCCTTATCCGAAAAATTGCCTTTAATATAGGGAATAATTAAAATATCAGCAGATTTACGGGTTAATCTTTCCAGGTCTTTATGATTAAAGAAAATAAGAGATTTATTTTTATTCTTAAAAAGAATATCTATATCTTTGCAATTATACTCTTTAGCAGACAGAAAATGTTTGTCTTTAAAACAGCCTATTTTCATACATACGCCTCCTAAACTGGTATAATAATATATACCAATATAAAATTAAACAAACAAATTCCAAAGTCAAGTAAAAATAAATGGGGACGGTGCAATACTTTATATACTCTTATTAAGCAGGAAGAATGAAGAAAATGAAGAAAAGTTAATAAAGTATTGCACCGTCCCTGATATATGGGATATGTGGTAAGTTGGGATGGTTATTAATCCCGAGGAAGTATATAGAGTTTTGCACCGTCCCTGTTTATTTATATTTCAAGATGCAGCCATATAAATTTAGAGAACCGCATAAGTCCGAATTTATTACGATATTTTTTCTTATCAATAATTCCTGCAGCCATGTTGATATGTCCGCCGGCACTTCCTATACCCTCTGAAATTTTTCTGGAAATTATATCTGCAGGATACTTTTTAACCTCGCTCCGCAGAGAAATAAAAATTTTATCGGAAATCTCAGCATACCCGACAACAAGATTTATCTCTTTTAACTGTATAAAAAAATCGCAAATAATAGCAAGT
>CAYQNP010000222.1:0-3464 GCA_964418785.1 uncultured Spirochaetia bacterium
TAGCTTTATTCGGCTGAAGATAAGAACCTGTAATCATTATAAGAAGTCTGCTCGCAGGATATAATTCTTCTGTAACTATATTAACCTTTTTATTAAAAACATCTTTTCTTACATTTAAAGACATAACTATTTCTTCAAGAGATGCATTTCCTGCCCGTTCACCAATACCATTTACAGTACATTCAACTTGATTTGCTCCATTCTGAATTGCTGCCAGTGAATTTGCTGTTGCCATTCCAAGATCATTATGACAATGTACGCTTAAAATTATATCTGTACCAAGAGCAGGTATATTCTCTACAAGCTGTTTTATTAAATCGCCGAATTCAGAAGGAACGGAATATCCGACTGTATCAGGGATATTAATTGCAGTTGCACCGGCATCAATTACTTCAGAGATTATCTTAGTTAAAAAATTAATATCACTTCTGGAAGCATCTTCTGCTGAAAACTCAACATAGTCAGACAATTTCTTTGCATATTTAACAGAATCAACAGCTATTTTAATAACTTCATCCGGTTTCTTTTTTAATTTATACTTCATATGGATATCAGAAGTAGCAATAAAAGTATGTATACCGTGCTTTTTTGCATACTTCACAGCATCCCAGCATGCTTTTATATCATTTTTTACTGCTCTTGCAAGTCCAAGAACTCTTGGGCCTTTAACCTTCTGTGCAATTAATTTAACAGCATCAAACTGGGCAGGTGATGACACAGGGAATCCGGCTTCTATTGCATCAACTTTTAATTTAGCAAGCTGTTTTGCAAATTTTACTTTATCATCTATACTCATACTGAAACCCGGTGCCTGCTCGCCGTCTCTTAATGTTGTATCAAATATATATACTCGTTTTTCCATAATTTTCCTCCGGAGATTTTCTCTCCTCTTTTTAAATCTAACAAATATTATATTTTTTTAATTTTAAAGTCAAGATAATATAAAAATTTTTAATATCAATTCAGCAGCAGAGGGACGGTGCGTTATTTTTTATTCAAAATAAATACATCCAGGTCTTCAGGCTATGCATATAAAGTTTATAAAGTTTTGCACCGTCCCCATTATATATATATATAAATTTTTACAAAAAAAAGTTGACATTTTAATTATAGAACTTATATTTAGAGCAAATTTTACAAAAGCACTCTATCGTGTTTAAGAGGTATATAAAAAATCCTTTAAGAGAAATGATGGAAGAGTATGAGATATTAAAAACTCACAATCACAGTTAAAAAAATCTATGACGAGAAAATAAAAAAATAATAAAATAAATAATTTGTTTAAGGAAGGTAAAGAAATATGCCAGGAAGAAAAAAAAGTGAAGAAGAAGCAACACAAGAAAACTTATTAGAGGTTGGAAAAGAAGAGGAAAAACCGAAAAAACGACGCGGCAGAAAAAAAGCATCAGAAAAAGAAGCAGAAACTGCTGAAACTGCAGCTACAGAACAAGAAGAGACTCTGCAAGAAGACGCAGAGAACACAGACACTACAGAAGCAAGTACAGAACAGCCGGCAGAAGAGACAACACATGAAGAAGGGAAGAAAAAACTCATTTTAAAGAAGAAAAAATACAAAGTCAGAGAAGATTTAAGCAAAACCGAGAATTTGAATTTCGGGCAGTTACGAAGTATGGATATGGAAGATTTAATCCACATGGCTATAGAAGCCGGGATTAAGAACATTTCAAGCGACATTCGAAAAGATGATTTAATTTTTGAAATATTTAAAGCAAAGACAGAAAAAGCAGGATTAATTTTTGTAACGGGTGTATTAGAGATTTTACCTGAAGGGTACGGATTTCTCCGTTCTGCAAAAACAAGTTATTTACAGAGTTCTGATGATGTATACATTTCCCCGTCACAGATAAAATTATTCAAATTAAGAACAGGGGATACAATTTCAGGTCAGGTCAGGCCTCCGAAAGAAAACGAAAAATACTTTGCAATGCTTAGAGTAGAAGCAATAAATTTTGAAGAGCCGTCAATGGTAAAGAACCGGGCTCAGTTTGACAGTCTTACTCCGTTATATCCGATGGAAAGGCTCAATCTTGAGACAAAACCGAATCAGATTTCCACTCGTATAATGAATTTAATGACTCCAATAGGAAAAGGGCAAAGAGCATTAATAGTATCTCCTCCGAGAGCAGGGAAAACTATTCTGCTCCAGAATATAGCAAACGCAATTACAACGAATCATCCTGAAGTATATTTAATTGTTTTGCTGATAGACGAACGGCCTGAAGAAGTTACAGATATGAAAAGGAATGTTAAAGGCGAAGTAGTATCTTCTACTTTTGACGAGCCGTCATCAAGACATGTTCAGGTAGCGGAAATAGTTATTGAAAAAGCCAAAAGGCTTGTAGAATACAAAAAAGATGTAGTTATTTTGCTTGACAGTATTACTCGACTTGCCCGTGCATATAACCAGGTAGTTCCCACTTCAGGGAAAATATTATCAGGTGGTGTTGATTCAAATGCGCTGCACAAGCCAAAAAGATTTTTCGGAGCTGCACGAAATATTGAAGAAGGCGGCAGTCTTACAATTATTGCAACCGCTTTAATAGATACAGGAAGCAGAATGGACGAAGTTATATTTGAAGAGTTCAAAGGTACCGGTAACCTTGAAATTCAATTAGACAGAAATCTTGCAGACCGACGAATATTCCCTGCTATTGACATTAATCGTTCCGGCACAAGAAAAGAAGAACTGCTGCTTACTCAAGAAGAATTAAATAAAGTCTGGATTTTAAGAAAAGTTTTAAGTCCTCTTAATCCTATTGAAACTATGGAACTTTTAATTGATAAAATGAGAGCAACCAGAAGCAATGCTGAATTCTTAAAATCTATGGCAAATAAAGTTTAATCTTTTGATTAATGCGTTATTTAAATATTCTCTTTAATATTTTAGCCTTATTTATTTTGTTCCTGATTGTTTTTACAGTAAGCAATATTATTCTCAATCCGCAGAATTTATTTTTTCTGCGGGCTGTGTCTGATTTTAAACTCGTGCCCTACTTTCTATGGCTTAACATTATCATCCATCATTACCAATTCGTTATAATATCTCTCGGCATATCCACAGGGATTTACTTCCTTTTTACAAATTTATCTTTTTTTAAAAGTAAAATTTTTCCAATTATCTTTATATCACCGGTACTACTGATTTCAACTTTAATATTTGTTTTTGAGTTATTCTTATTCCCAACAGTGAAAAAACAAACTGTATCTAAATTAAACCGGTTAAAAAAAAACATAATTACTTCTCTTAACTATTCTTCTTTTTTTAAATCAGAGAATACAACTTTAACATATTTTACAGACAAATTTCATTTGCACATTACGGATAAAAACAAACGATATGCATCCGGCTATATTGCAAATACAGATTACATTTTATTTCTTAAAGATTTTAGATTCAAGATAGATTCAAATAAACTCATAATTCGGCCACGATTCATAAATAA
>CAYQNP010000223.1:0-35392 GCA_964418785.1 uncultured Spirochaetia bacterium
CTTCGCTATCCTGACAAAATCATTCATAGTCCAATTATTTTTCGGATAATCGACTCCTACTTCATCAAACATTTGTTTATTATAATATATAACACTTCCGGGAGCAATATCTCGCGGTAAAACATACAATTTCCCATTTACTTTAAAAGGCTCAATGATGCTTCTATAGTATTTCTTTATATCAATATCTTTATCGTTTTTAATAAAATGGTCAAGCGGTTCAAATAATCCTTTTTCTACAAGACTCGAAAATTTTGAAGTTGCCATAAATATAACATCCGGCGGCATTCCTCCTGCTGCTTCTGTCAATATCTTATCTCTATATGAACCAATAGCACTATGCTCAAATACTATTTCTATTCCGGGATTTTTTTCTTCAAATGCTTTTTTTGTTTTCTCTAAAATTTTTATTTCCTCAACATCTCCCCACATTGCAAATTTTACTTTAATTTTATTACTTGTGCGTTGAGAACAACTATAAACCATTAACGCAACTACCAATAAAAATCCATAAATAATATTTCTTATTTTCATATAAAAATCCTCCTCACTTTAATATTTTAAGTTAATCCCTCCTGAGTATACAGTTCCTAATTCATTAATATACTTTATACTTCCTGAAAAATCAACTTTTATTCTTTGAAAAATATCAGACCTTAAAACAATAGTTCCTATAATCGAATTAAAATCGTAATCAAACTGGGCATATAACTGATTATAGGAAATACCATATGAGAAAAGAGCATTATTAGCGCCTTCTTTTCGAGAGAAACCAATTGACAACACACCATAATCCTTTAAATCATAGCCAGCTGCTATAACAATATTAACTGCATCAGAAAAACTTCCATCAACAGCTTCTGAATTAAGGATATTTTCCAATCCCACCCCTATATTTATTCCCTTATAAACTTCAATACCGGCACTGAAACCAAGATCAAAATAAGTGCTGTTTAAATCATTAAGAATAGAATCATTATATTCACTTGTATAAGAATAGCCTCTGAAAGTAAAACTGAGCCCGGCATCCAGAGCCATTTTTTCAATGACTCTGCTGCCGATTATGCCTGAAATTTCATTTTCACCATAATTTCCCATGCTAAACTGTTTAAAAACAACGCCGCCTGCAAGAATAATATTTTTCAAATTTATATTTACAGCACCGCTCTCTGTGTAATAAAAATTATCTTCTTGAATTATCTGATTATAACTCGCAACACTGAAATTTACTGAATACCTGTATTTACCAACTATAGCAGACGGATAATACCTGCTTAATGCTGAATCTTTACTCTTGTTTAATAACTTCATTAAATTTGGTGTCTCATCTATTCCATACAGTAATAATGAATTGAACATAACAAAAATAAATATAAAAATCTTTTTCATTTTCATAATAAACCTCATCTGAAAATTATTATTGATTTAACAATATTATCTTTAACATTACTGTTGTCAGCAGACACTGCTTCTATTTTATAAAAATAAATTCCCCGTTTCAATTTAATTCCATCAGTATCACCATTCCATTGCACATCAGAATGAAAACCGGATTCCTGATAACAAGACTTCACCACTTCCTTAACGAGTTCTCCTGTCTGAGTAAAAATTTTAATTGTTACATAAGAATTTTTATTCAGATAGTAACTGAATCTTATGCTTTCATTTATACCATCACCATTTGGTGAAAAAATATCAGGATATACTCGTACAGTATTATACGAAAGTATACTGCCGCCGGCATCAGAAGGATTATATTCAACAATAGAATATATCCCTGCGTTATCTATTTCTGCAATAACATATTTTCCGTATTCATTAACCTCAGATTTAAGAGGTATCCAGTTTACACCGTCGAAATATGCTATTTTAAATTTTTTCTGATTTTCAATATTTTTAATTTTAAAATAAGGAATAATCAGTTTTAATTTCTTTTCAGGAGTTCCGGAAAAAGAGACATTATATGCATCACCTATTGGCTCATAATTTTTTCCTGAAGCAGAAATTTTTGAAACACTTATTACTGCTGGTGTACTAAAACTATTTTTATCAACCACAACATACAAATCATTATATTCCACAGTTCCGCCGGCTGTCGGAATACTATCCCCGGATTTATATAATGCAATCAAATTCAATATATAAATTTTCCCTGAGAATTTTCTTCCGTTTATATCTGTAATATTATCAAGATATAATTCATAAACTTTATTATTTGCAAGTTTATTGTTCAGTTTTATTCTGACACCGCCGGTGCTCGAGCCTGAATTATCCTGAATTTCAAAATTTTTAAAACTCAAACTTGAATCTTTAGAATAAATTTTAGTTCTTAAAGTATCTGCAGTTTCATTCAGTTTATAATTGAAAAGCAAGAATATTTCATTAGTGGTTGGGACAAGATAACTCAACAATTTAAATTCCTTTTCAGTTTTCACCAATTTTATATTATCGATATAAGCGGTTTTATTTGTTCCGAGGGTTGATTGATTAAAATCAAATTCGATCCATCGGATTTTAGATTTATCAAAAACCCCGCCTTTCATAGAGCCGCCGGTAACCGTAAGACTATCGATAGGAATAACATACTTCTGCCACCCGGATGATAACGGATAAGAGGACGAAGCCCACACCTCCCCGTCAAGGTCAGCACTACCGGATAAATCTTCCTGTATACCTATAAGTATATTTCCGTAACCTCTGGCAAAAAATTCTATATACTGATAATCGGACATATCTATCATAGGCACATCTCTGCCGATATTAATCCATCCGTTAGATTCAATGGAATAATTAATTTGCATACTGTTATTCCCGGTGTAACTTATATCTCCGAGAGAGACAGATACAGTCGAGCCGCTACTATTACCAGTACTCCACACCCCCTTAATATCACTATCAGATGAATACTTTTCAAAGTCATCTATAGTTGAGCTTTCATAAACATCTGCAGACTTTTTATAATATACCCAGCTGTAATCAAGACCATTATCATCCGTAATTCTGAATTTTAAAATTTCATATTTATTAAAATCATCCAGATTATTTATTAATATAAAATTAGCATTAGTATCAATTTTCAAAGAAACTGAATCTTTATCAAACTCAGTTCCGTTTATATTTATTTTAAAATTATTCTTATCAAGACCTGTATCAAAATATATTTTACACTTTGAGTAGGAATTTGTAAATAAAGAACCCGGTGCAGGAAATATATCAACTATTGAATTACCAAAATAATTTGTATTATGAGTTTTCAAATTATCGATTATAAAACCGCCTGTTCCTGATAATAATTTTATACCGATATTTGTAATGTAAGATAAATCTTTTACCCCGGCACCGCTGCCGCTGTATTTAGTAAGTGAATCCATAGAAATATAGAAAGTATCCCATTCATTATTCGTAAACCTTAATACTTTAGTCTGCCACACATCTCCATCACTATTACCCGCAATACCGAAAGGCGGAGCAATACTCTCAGAAAACAGCAACTGCAATACGCCAGTTCCTTTTGTTACAAACGACAATTTTCTGATATTCGTAAAATTTCTGCACAACTGAGGAAGCCAGACTATTGCATTAGTATTTGCTGCAACATTATATTCAATCCGTAAAGCCTGTGTCCCTTGATAAGAATTATTTATTATATAATCTGTAACACTTGAGCCTGTAGGAACGGTTCTTTTACTCCCATTGTTCATTGTTTTATCTTCATAACTTTCAAAATCCATTATAACGGAATCGTCAACTGTAAATTTAATATTATCAAGTATAAACCTTTGATTACTAAATAAAGAATTGTTTCCGTCGTTTTTAAAAACTTCAAGTCGAATCTCTTCAATATTTTCCCTTCCGTGTAAATATTGATCCCATGAACCGGCATCAGGCCAATCACCTATTCCGCGAGGATTCCAATTATCCTGCGTCAAATCAAATTCAAGAGTTGTCCATTGATTTGCAAGAGCTGTTTGTTCTGTACTATATTGCCATTTACTTGTATCCCATTTAGTTATAACATACAATCTAAAGATCATATTTGTACCTGATGGGTTATAGATATCAAACTTTATACTTTTAATATCAGCCATTGATGTAGCATAACCGCCTTGAAATCTGAGAGGGCCGAAACGACGAAGTACTCCATTGGACCAATCACCTTCTGTATTTACAGTAAGCCATACCGCACCTGTACCCTGGGAAGTATAATTTGTAAGCCCAAAATCCCCTCCAACCCAGGGGTCAATACCGTTCATTATGTTCCAGAAACTTCCATCATCGCACGGTTCAACACTATACTCGTAACCGTACAAATTTGTACTTAAAACTATAACTACTAAAACTAATATTTTTTTTACCATCGCAATCTTAACCTCACTCTAAAATAATTGTCAAAATGCCAGTAAAATTCATCATATTGAGACCAATAATCATTATATGTCTGAGTATCTTCATTAACATTTTTATCACTTACCTTAGCCTCAACATACAAATCAGAACGATTACCCAGGCCTATTTCCAGCAATATCCATTTTTCGAAAGTGCTATATTCTACATTATTTTCATTCTCATTATCATATTTAAATCTCAAATTTAAGCCCACTCGACCAAACATTCTAACATAACTGTCAATCTGTATTATATTATCAGTTTTCATATATCCGCTTAATGAAGTATAAATTCTATATTCATACCTCGGATAAATATTAAATCCGAAAAAGTCATAATGAATCTCAGCAAGATAAAGATTATCCGATGTTATATTATTTAAATCTTCTGTTATATCCGCTATACCTGTCAGCTCAAACCACGGGAAAACATATTCAATATTTGCGAGTATTCCTTTTTCATTATTTTTTAATACTCTCTGAAGTCTGTAATTTCTCCAATAACTTTTAAAAACCGGATTAAAATTTTCACTTATATAATGTCCTGAAACATTTACACTTATTTTTCTGTTACCTGCAGAGATTCCACCTTCAACAGCATATTCATTAAACACTGTTCTACTTCCGCCTGAATATTCTTCTTTTTTCTCAACAGTATAATCAATCTTAACGCTATCGCTGTTTCCAAGGATACTGAAATACTTTCTCCATATAGTTTCAAATACAAAATCATTATTGTTTTTCAAAAAATTATTTACAGACACATAATTACTGTCAAGAGTTTCTTTATTTACAGTATTAACAACATTTAAATCAACATCAGATTTTAAAACATCTCTTATAAACGGCATAGTTATTGCCAGATGCGCCCCTGATACATATCCGTCATTTGACAATGGAACTATAAACAGATTAAATCTCGTAAAATAATCTATATCACCTTCAGCCTGAAACCCCTGCAACTGCCACTTTCCGGAAATAGTGTATAAACTGTAATCTATCCATAAGTTTCCCAATGTTATATTCCATATATATCTTAACGGGTCAGCAAAAGTTATAGTAACTATTGACAATTTAGTGTTATGCCCTGTAATCCAATTATGATCAATAAAATCCTGATTATCTGAATCAAGATTCATATCATCATTCCAGAATTCAACATAAACACCTGTACCCGGACTTTTAAATCTTCCGTATAAATCAAAAAACATAAAATATTTAGTTGAGAAATCAGGAGTAGTCAGATAATCCCCGCCGGAGGCGCCGCTTAAACCGGAAGATTTTATCTCTTTTATTCTTTGAAGGTCCTCTTTTTTCTGAATAGCAGCATCAGTAAGCCATGGATATTTAGTATCAATTCCGATTTTTGCATCTTCTGCTGCTTTTGTATTTCGAAAACCTATTATACTGAATATTATAAATAAAATTACTAACCTTTTCATTAAACTTTCTCCTTTAATATAATATTCTCAACCCTATAAAATGCTCATTTCCGGTTTCAAGTCCGAACTTTATAGAATAATCAGCCTTAATAAAACTGTAATCAACACTTAACCCAAGGCTAAAACCATCTCCCGGCAAGCCGGCTCTTATCTTAATATATCTATTTAATTCTTTATCTATCCCAAAATTTAAACTGCTTTTATATCCGATAGAATTTGAGACATCCTCTTTTCCTTTAACCTGAAAATACATATTTACCCCCGGAGTCAGCTGGAAGTCTATACCGAAATTAAAAACCCTTACAATATATTTGCTTGAATCCTTTAAATTAATCCCATTATAACTTACACCTACTTTTAAATAATCAAAAGCATAATAATAAACACCTATTCCGCCGGAAAAACCATTATAATTAATAAGAAGCGAATCACCGCTGTCTTCAGTATAACCTGATGGCTGTAATATAATCATATCTATCCTGTACCCGAGATATAAATCAGGAAGCAAGGCATAATTAAAACCAAAAAAATATTTACCAGTAGTTAAAACTTCTGTTAAAATCTCCTGATAAGTTCCGCCGAAAACCATAAAAGCATCGTTGACTCTAAAATTCAAACTTCCTACAATATTATAATATCCTTCATCAGATACAGGGCGTATAAAATATAAACTTTCAAAACCTATTTTTGTATTTAGTAAAGGCAAGGCAGGATTATTAAGCAGTTCTATAACAGAGTTATCATTAACAACCCCGCAATTACCTATCCCTATACTGCTGCTGCTTATATAATCCCTGTTAAAATATCCGTACAGTCCGGATGTTGATATAACTAAAACAATTATAAATATAACTTTTTTAATATAATACACTGATAACACCTCTCTTTATAATTTCTTTTGATTTTCCGGATTCAGTATAAACAGCACTGATTCTGTATATATAAAAATCCGGTTTTACAATTGTTTCTGTCAAATTAGTACCATCCCATTTGTAAAAATAATTTCCGGCTTCAAGAGATTTATCTGTTATAACAGACTTAACCTTTACACCGTTATTATCATAAATCTCAATATTAACCAAACATGATTTACTAATGCTAAAATAAATTTTCACATCATCATTTTTACCGTCATTATTTGGAGTAAACGGATTAGACGAAAGACGAACATCATATAAAATATTGTTATCGCCGGTTTTGTATTCTCCAACACCAAATATACCTGTACTTCTAATTCCCGACTTAATAAAACCATCTGTCCCTGTTCCGGCAACTGCATTCCATCCTGAATTGTAGGAATAAAATGATATATTTTTCCCTGAAAAAGACGGATATTGAGAATAAAAATAATCTTTATATACCATAAGTGTTAATGGTTTAAGCAGAGCTGAATCGGATATTATCTTAACACCTGCAGGACACAAATAAGATTTATTTAGAAATTCAGAACCGGAATAACTCTGCAGTTCAACCTTACTGCTGCTGTTTACAGCGTTGTAAGGAATACCTACAATTATACCTGTGTTTTTATCCTGCAGATATCCGCCTTCAGAACCGTAAGACAAATCAGAAACCGTGTAAAATGTATTTGTCATTCCTCCATCAAGTGCAGATATATTCAACTCTTCTGTACCGGATAATTCCAGATTCGGAGAAAAATTTATCGTATATGTTTTATTCACATTAAAAGATGCTGCGGGAGTAAAAGTTATAATATTATCATTAATATCATAACTATAAGAACCGGATACAGCGGTTCCGTTCTCTTTTACTGAAATATAATTGGTATATGTAGACGGATTAAGTTTTAAATTTAAAAATATTTTAACCTTATCAGGCACATTAATTTTCACATTATTATGCGGAAAAGTTTCAGCCACTGTTTCAGGCACAAACTTAATTTTGTCAACATAAAAACTTCCATTTATTGAACTGCTGTTTTTATATACAAGGAATGACAACTCACTTATAGAAGAAAGATCAAGCACTCCGGATTTTTTTGTTCCGGATGTTACAGATAAATCTGAAAATTTTATAAAATAAGAATTGTATCCCTGATAACTTAAACTTATACCGGTATTCTGCTCCCATGCTTCTCCGTCAAGATTTCCGGACAGACTACTTTCTTTTATTTGAAGTTTAAAAGTATTATTACTGCCGTCGCCTTTTAAATAAACAATTATTCCTCTGTAATTTTCCAGATTATATGGAGTTAAAAACTTTCTCGTCACATAAGTTCCCCAGGAAATAGAATTATAATTAATCCGCATAGACTTTCCATAATCATCATTAAGATTCAACTTCACAGAAGCATGCCAATCTCCCGGAGAATAAACCGAGCTCAATTCTGAGGAAGATGCATACGATTCAAAATCATCCACCATAAGCACACCGGCTGTTCCGATATTTAACACTGATAAAACAAACAATATTATAAAAAAATACTTTTTCATTTATCCACTCCTGCTTTTAACATTTGTTGTAAACCCCATTTCCAGTAATAAAAATATGCTATAAAATTATAACCGTATTTAATAGATACTTCACGGCATATTCTGTCATACATTTCAAATTCAGACTCAGAAAGGCTTTTATTCCATGCTGATGCCCAGTCCGTAACACTAAAGGTAGGGATAATTCTATCGCCTGCAAGTTTTCTGGAATTACCAATAACATTTTCAAGCCATTTTCGAACCGGAGCAGGACCTTCGTTATCACAAAAATCCTCCCAATATGCCATAACAAAAATTTTAAAATTCGGTATTTTACTTAATTTTTCATAATCCTGACCGGTGCCTGTCCATTCATGATAACTTCCATACTGAGCAGAAAAAGGCAATGCATACATTGCAATATCATTTAAATCAGGTTTTACTTCTTTCATCATTTTAGTCAGCCTCTTTAGAAAATCAACTATCACATCAGCTCTAAAATCCACCCACTTTATCCAGTCCGGGGTATTGGGCTTTAATTTCATTATATCTATATTAAATTTTTCCTTCATTTTCTTTCTCATTAAAGGAGAGAAATCTTCCCAATCTTCATCAAATCGAATATGATCAATTCTTACGCCATCTACATCAAATCGTGTTAATATACTTTTCCATACTTTAAACATTCTATCCTGAACTTCAGGATTAATCGGAGAAACCCAGCTTATGTTAGGAACTATTCTATTCCCGACTTTGCGCATCATAACAAGATCCGGACGCTGTTTTACAAGTGATGGATCTCTGAATGTCATTACCCATGCTATTACTTTTATATTATTCTTATGGGCCTCAGATATTAAAGTTCTGACAACTTTCTCATCTTCATATCCGTTCATAACTTCTACATACGGAACCCCTGGCAGCTGAACATGAAATTTCCCTGTTTCATCATCTTTAAACGCCACTGCTACTCTTTTAAGTCCTGCTTTTACCATCATTGCTATAAATTCTTTTGCATCTTCTGCAGTCTTTAAAGTATCTGTTCTTACTATAATTTCTGTTTCTGTTATCTTTCCTTTGTTACTTAATTTATTCTTGTTTACAAAAGTCTTAAATTTATCTTTAGGCGGAAACTTTACAAAATCAGTAATTTTTATATAATCAAATCTCACAACAGAATTTCGTGTACGGAAAGAGATATATTTTCCATTTTTTACAGGAAAAGGAATCTTTGTATCAATAGCAATATATTTATCTCTTACAACTACAAGCCGTCTGGACTTAACAGAATACCATATTTTATAAGTATAAGTTTTTCCGGATACTGCCGGGAAATTATTATTCTGATCAATAATAGAACCAAGACCTCCTTCTTCTGTGGTTTCATATATCTTTATTCCTTCACTATCCTGCCATATCAGATACGAATTACCTCTTTCAGGATAATAAATATCACTTGCAAAAATATGAATTCCCGCACTTGCTCCCTGCTTAAAATATACTTTATACTCATAATATCTATTTTTCGACTGAGCCAGTTTTCTATATATATTTGCATTAGGCGAATTATCCTGATACTGCCATAAAGCATTATTTGATATTTTCCATTTCCCTGCTTTTACTTTCCACGAATTATTAATCAAGGAAGAATTAAAATTATCATTAAATAAAAGATTACCATTCAAATTATGCGTCAATAAAAGCATCAATCCAAGGACAACAGAAGTTATAATGCTATAAGATTTATACATACAAAACACCTCCGCCCAACCAACTGGCGAACCAATTAGTTGGTTTAACATTCAAACTTACTTAATATTAAACATTATTTTTAAAAAGTCAAGAAAAAAATTTATTTTTTTTATTTTAAGGGGACGTATATAATAAAAAAAATAGTTGAAAAAAGGAAGGCAGTTTAGTATACTTCATTAAGATGGCAACATCAACAGTAATTGACTATTTGCCAGGAAGTATGGCTGGCCTCCTTGCGCCTGGGATGGTATAAAACACCAAGCCCGTGGGGACGTATATAGCCGCCTTCCCGAATAAAATATTGGGAGCTGTCCAAGTAGACAGTGAGTCCGAATAGACGGTTGGTACTCATCTGTTATGAGTATACCGGAAATAAGTGTTATTTTGACGTGAAAATTCCCCACCTTTTTGATTTTAATATAATATTTTTTTTTACATGTGTTAACCTCCTTATTCTGTTTTTATTTTAAATTTTATCCTATCTATTAATCTATAGCTATTCCCTTTTTCAATTCTTTTTTTGTCTCGTTTCTACTGAAACAGTACGAATAATTGTTCTTATATATTATATATAAAAAAAACAGTTAAAAATTTAAAACTTTTTTAAATTTTTTTTATTTTTTTTAAGAAAGAATCAGAAAGAGAAGTAATAAAAGTTAATAAAGTATTGCACCGTCCCTGACCTGCGGGGATTGGGGATGGGTATTTGTTCTAAGAAAGTATATAGAGTTGTGCACCGTCCCCACATGTTTATTTGCAACAAATGGAAAAAATTTATTGACTTATGGCTGTATTATATATATTATACAAAAAAACAAAAGATTATGAAAAGGTTAATTATAGCATTAATTACAGTGGTATTCTTGGGCAGTTGTGCTAGTGTATCTGTAAAGATAAATAAAAATCGAAATTACATAGAAGATTTAAGGGATTATATAAAATTTCAAGATTATAAAAAAGCACTGGAAGTGGGAAATATAATTATCCACAGTGATTATTTTAATCAAAATGAGCAGGAAGAAGCATTATATTGGATGAATGAAGCTGCTGAAAATATAGTATTATCCTTAAAAAGAAAAATATTTACACTTGACGATATGGAACTGGAGGCAGAGGTTAAAAATCTAAAAAAGAGATTTAACATTAATATTATTTTCAAGAAAATAGGATATGAATATATATTATATTATGATAAAAAATATTATTTCAAATTGAAAAAATTAAATCCCAACAGCAAATTTCTAAAGAAAATCGAATACAGATATATATCACGCATATCAAGATTTGCAACAGATTATGTATACAGATACAAAGAGATAGAATCAATAATTGCACG
Organism: uncultured Spirochaetia bacterium; assembly: GCA_964418785.1. GTDB lineage: Bacteria > Spirochaetota > JAHITG01 > JAHITG01 > CAYQNP01 > CAYQNP01. Next base: position 11,348 of record CAYQNP010000223.1, read on the forward strand.
ATACGAAAAACTGTATAAGATGCATCCCGAGAAAAAGTACATACCGTTATTACTTATGAGAATAGCAGATTTATATCTGTACTTATACGAGCAAGGACCATCTGTAAAAAAAGAACTTGGATTAACAGACAGAAAGATTAAGAGTTTATACGACAAAGCAAGAAAGATTTATAAATTAATAAAGAAAAAATATCCGAATTCAATGGTATCACGGCAAATAGCGTATGTTATAGAGAGTGTACGCCTGAGGCGAGGACCAACTTCCAAAGCAAAAGTCATAAAACGGATTCCTGCCGGCACAATGGTAAAAATCATAGACAGAACAGACAGAAAAGTAAGCATATCAAATATGTACGATTACTGGTATAAAGTAAAACTCATTTCCGGGCTGGAAGGCTGGGTTTACGGATTTTATTTAAGGTCAAGATATTGATGAAAAAAAATTATAAAACTCAATTAAACTGGTTTCTTACACTAATAAGCGGGGTATTATTCAACCTGTCCTATCCGCCTTTTAACTATTATCCACTTGCTTATATCTCTTTAGTTCCCCTATTTTATGTATTACTAAATTCAGAAAACAACAGAACAGTTTTTCTTTACGGAGCAGGCTGGGGAATATCTTTTAATATCATATATCTTTTCTGGATAAAAATTTTTCACATTCTTGCTTTACCTGCAATACTTTTTGCAATGGCAATATACTACGGGACATTATTATTAATAACAAAAATTCTTATTACAAAATTTAAAAGACTTTCATACATAATAGTACCATCTGTTTGGGTTTCGATAGAATATATACGCTCGATAGGATTTCTCGGATTTCCATGGGGCTTAGTTTATCAATCGCAATGGAATTTTACAAGTCTTATCCAGATAGCATCTGTTTTCGGCAGTTTTTTTATAACCTACTTAATAATATTAGGAAATTTTATAATTGCAAAAGAATTAAAAAATTTTACTGACAAAAAGAAAATCTATCTGCGAAAAGTAATAATATTTACAACTATAATCATAACTCTTGCAATATGGGGAAAATTCAGGATAAAAAGAATCGAACAGGCGTATGAAAAATCAATATCAGTAAGAGCTGCACTTATACAGCCTTCAGTTGATCCGAATATACCGTTTGAAAAAATCAGATATAAAGTATTGTCGGAATTAACTGTTTTGTCAGAGAAAAGTGCTCTTTACGAGCCGGATATAATAGTCTGGTCAGAAACTGCTATTCTTGACTACATAAAATATTACTTAAAAAACCAAGAGAAACTGAAAAAGTACGATTATTTTCAAGAAAGAATAAATTATGCAAGAAATGTAGTACGCCTGGCAAAAGATCTGAATGTATATCTGTTTACCGGAATCCCTGATTTTGAAAAACATAATAATAAAGAGTTTGATTATAATGCTGCAGTTTTAATATCACCTGACGGAGAAATACTTGATACATACAGAAAAAATCATCTTGTGCCTTTTGGAGAATGGTTTCCTTATAATATTCCTATAATCAAAAAGATTCTCGAATCCACTTTTGCAGGAAATTTTACGCCTTCAACAAGAAAGACAGTTTTTAATATGGTTACAAAAAATAAAAACATTCGTTTCAGTTGTTTAATATGTTATGAAGGAGTTTTTTCCGATTTAACACGTAAATTTGTATTAAACGGAGCTGAATTTCTTATTAATATAACCAATGATATGTGGTCATTCAGTGAAAAAGCTGAATTTCAACATTTTATAGCAGATGTTTTCAGAGCAGTTGAAAATAATGTTGCTTACATACGAAGTGCCAATAGCGGAGTAACAGGAATTATTTATCCTGACGGAAAAGTCGGTAAAATTGCACCTCTATTTAAAAAGACTTTTATTATAGCAGATGTTCCTGTTATAAAAAATAAAAATTATACACTTTATACTGTACTTGGAGATTTCTTTCCTAAATTTTTATTGATTTTTGTTTTTATACTATTAATTTTAGTATTAGTTAATAAGATTAAGGAGCAAAAATTCTTATGAAAAAAATATTCTTTAATATTTTAATTCTCACTCTATTTCTTTATTCAAATTGCGGGGTGATAGAAAAGAACAACACACCGGATAAAGTTTTTTACAAATGGTACCGGAGTGCGAAAAAAAGAGACTACAATGCAATGTTTAAATTAGAATGGTTTAAATATTCAAATGTGAAATATGCTTTTAATAAATATAATGCACCTAAAAAATGGGATTCTGCTACAAGAAAAGAGCAGTTAAATTTTATAAAAAAATACAAAGAAGTATTAAAGAGTTTACTTGATAATAAGAACGACGATTTATATGAAGCACTCTTAAGATTAAAGCCGTCATATAAAATACGGTTAACACATTATTCTGTAAACTTAATACGAAATACAGCAGAGATATGGGTAGCAGGGGATTATCCCGGAGAAGAGAAAATACGGTTAATTAAAGTCAATAATAAATGGTATTTAATAAATCCTTTCGGGTATCACAGTTATTTACCTGTAACAAGGACATTATTAAGTGGAAAGAAAGAATAAGAAATCATCAATGAAAAAGTTAATAATTTTCACAATAATACTTTTTACTCTAAGCAGTTTACAGGGAAAAACAGAGTTTGACATAAACAAATACAAATCGGAAAAAAATTTTAAAAACGGAGTATATTATTACAATGAAACGAAATTTCTTGCAGCGATAGAATATTTTATAAAGGCATTAGAGTATAATCCTGAATTTTATCCTGCAAAGATATGGCTTGGAAAAGCGTATTACAAAGCAGGATACATTGATAATGCGATAGAAGAATGGAAAGAAGCGGTTAATTCAGGAGGAGCAGATAATTTTATAAGAGAAAAATTAAACAACATATTTTTCAGACTGGGCAATCCTTTAAAATTCAACTTTGTTAATTCCTATATACATTTAAAAACAATAAGCGGGTACAGATATGATTCTAAACGATTCATACAGCCGATAGGAGTATATGTAGACTATAATAACGACATATATGTTGAAGGTCTGGCATCCGGCTTTATAGTTAAACTAAATCAGAACGGTGATTTATTAAAGACAATAAGCGGAGGGAAAAAAGGTTTTAAAATGCCTTTCGGGTTTGCAGTAGACAATGACGACAACATTATTGTAAGCGATGTAAAGACCGATTATGTACAGAAATTAGATAAAAACGGGAAAGGTATCTGGATAATAGGCGGGAGCGGAACAAAAGAAGGGAAATTTTTAGGACCGGAAGGAGTAGCAGTTGATTCTGACAATAATATATATGTTGTTGATACAGGAAACTGCAGAGTTCAAAAATTCGATTCTGACGGAAACTTTCTGATGCAGTTTGGAAATAGAGGTGAAGATGAAGGTGAATTTTTAAAACCGAGCGGAATTGCAGTTGATAAATTTAACAATGTATATGTATCAGATGCAGTATTAAAAAATATTCAAAAATTCGATTCTGACGGAAATTTTATTGATTACTTTGACAAAAAAAAGTTTAACTATGTAAGAAAAATAAAAATAGACAAAGATTTTTTCTTTATTCCTGACGGATACAACGGTGCATATATTTATAATTTTCTTAAAGACACATGGTTTAACTTAAAAACATGGAACTATAATAAAGAAAGTTTTAAATATGTATCAGACATATATCTTGCAAAAGACGAATCACTATATATAACTGACTTTTACAAAAATACAGTTGAAGTTTTTGTGCCGGAAAAATATAAATATTCAAACCTTGATCTTGACATAGAATATGTAGACACACTTAATTATCCGCGTGTAGTTGTATACGCAAGTGTATATAAAAAAGACGGCAGACCTGTTGCTGGATTAACAAAAGAGAACTTTAAAGTAAAAGAACTTGGTGTACCTATTTTTCCGATTGCATTAAAAAATTCTATCTATAATGAAGAGCAGATAAAAACTATTTTTCTCGTAGAAAAATCCGATAAAATGAAAAAATTTACAGACGAACTAATTACTGCTGCAGATTATTTTATGAAGGACATATATAAGAACAAAGATTTAATTAAAGTTGTGAATTTCCATAAAGTTATGTGGACAGGAATGGACTATACTTATAAAAAATTACGGATAGATAATGTTCTAAAATCAGACAATTACTACAGAATAAAAGATGTTTCCCTGCCTTTATATAAATCAATAACAGAATTAATGAATAAACACTCAAGGAAAGCTGTAATCTTTTTTACAACAGGCGATTATGATATGGAAAAAAATTTCAGAAAGTACGAATGGCAGGTTTGTATGAATTATGCAAAAAATAATCATGTACCTGTATTTATAATAAATTTTACAAAAAACAATGAAACTGCTCTACGGGAAATAGCAGAAACAACCGGCGGAAAATATTATTATTTTTTTAAAGACATAAATAAGATCAAAAAAATCAGAAATACGGCTGCAAAGATTCCTGTTAACCAATACATAATTATTTATGAAACAGTACAGGACAGAAAATTTAAAGATACATGGCGGGAAATAGAAGTCAGAGTAAACTACAACAAATTAACAGGAGTAGACAAAACAGGTTACTTTGTTCCGTAACAGCACATAAATTTAAAAATCATTCTATCCCATATTTTAAATTATTATGAGCAAATTAGAAAGAACAGTTTACCACCCGCATATAATCTCGGCAAGCAGAGCAACAGATATCCCGGCTTTTTTCTCAGAATGGTTTTTTGAACAATTAGAAAAAGGATATATTGAGAAAGAAAATCCTTTTAACAGAAACAAGTACATTATTTCTTTCGATAAAGTACGAGTTATTGTTTTCTGGAGCAAATATCCGAAACCTATTATTCCATATCTGAAAATACTTGATAAAAAAAATATTAATTATTATTTTCAATTTACTTTAAATGATTATGAAGAAGAAAAATTTGAACCATTTGTTCCGTCTCTAAAGGAAAGGATTGAAATATTTAAAGAACTTTCTTCACAAATAGGAAAAGAAAAAGTTATATGGAGATTTGACCCTATTATTCTAACAGAAAAAACAACTATAGAAAAAATAATAAAAAAGATAGAATTCATTGGTAATGAAATCAACGCTTTTACTGAAAAATTAGTAATAAGTTTTCTTGATTTATATCCGAAAGTAAAAAGGCGGTTTTTAAAATATTCCATACCTGTAAAAGAAATAAGCATTAATGATATGCATTTGACAGCGAAGGAACTGCAGGGAATAAACAGAAAATGGGGGCTTAAGATTCGCACCTGCAGTGAAAATATAGATCTAACGAATTATGATATATATCCGAACAAATGTATTGATGATAAATTAATGATCCGCCTTTTCCACAATGATTCAGAATTAATGCAGTTTTTAGAGGCAGACACTTATCTGTTTCAGCCTCATAATACCCCATCAAAACTTAAAGATAAAGGTCAACGGAAGTACTGTAACTGTATAGTAAGCAAAGATATCGGGAAGTATAACACCTGTAAATACAGATGTTTGTATTGCTATGCTGTGAGATAAACAACAAACAGGCAGTTTTTATACTGCCCGTTTGTATTTTTCAAAATATTTTTACTTTTTTTCCCAGTTTAAATCTTCTTTTTTTACTTTCTTTTTCTGTTTTGACACATCAGCACCGCGAACACCTGCGACTGCAGTTGCACCGAATTCATTTTTGGCTTTTCCTTTACCTATTTTGTTCATTAAAGAATTCATTGATTTTTTCTTCGCAGCATTTGCAAATAAAGTTGCCATCTTTACGGTTTTAACACCTTTTTTAGTATTTTTTACAACAAGCAGTTTACCGTTAGAAGTTTTCATTTTAACAACGCCGCCTTTACCTACTTTGATTAATTTGTCTTTAGTCAAAATAGTACCGATCTTTAATGCTTGCCATTTCTTGCCTGCTTTTACCATAACTTTTCCTTTTACAAGTTTCACTTTAGCTCTTACTTCCTTTTTCTTAGCAGCATAAACAGACATTGAAGCAAACACCACTACTAAAACTACTAATAATGTAAAAAATTTTCGGTTTTTCATAACTTACACCTCCTTAATTTATTTTTATTTTAGTTCTTCCTGTTTTAACTGTTTTGCCTTATCCAGATTTTTCAAAATATTCTTATTTTTCGGTTCTAACTTTAATGCTTTTGAATACATAGCTATAGCCTTATCATATTTCCCGTTTAACATATAAACATTACCAAGATTAACATAAGGTGAAGAATACTTTTTATCTAATTTAATAGCCTTTTTAAAATATTCTTCTGCAAGAGTATAGATATCATAACTTGCATATATAAGAGCGACTTCATTGTATGCTGACGCCATTTTATTAAATCGTTTTACTTTACTAATAGCCTTTACATAATCAGGGGAAAGGAACTGCAGCATTTTATCAACATCTTTAGCATATCTCTTACGCAAACCATCAATATCCGGAAGTTTTGGAGAGAAAGAATCATTTAATTTAGCAGAAGGATATTTCTTCCATGCATTCTGTACAAATACTATTCTAACAGCATTTTCGTCTACCATCCCTTCCTGAACAGCGCCGGACCATTTTTCAAGTTCATCTCTTCCTTCTTTTAATGCATCAAGGAACGGTTTTCCGAACATTGTGGTTTCAACAGGCAGCCAGGCTTGATCGTTTATATTTATAAAATAATTTTCAGAGCCGAAAATAGACTTTGCTTTTTCTGCATCCATATTCAAATAGAACATCATATATATATGTCCGGGTACATCAATAAATGCAGAAGGAATTCCTATATTAGCAAGACAGGAAGCAAAAAGAACCGTTACATCGTCACAGTCTCCTGTTTTAGTCTGCAGTGATTCCATAGGGAATTGAACAGTATCAATTGCACCGGAAGTAGAAGCAACTTCTTCAAAAGGTGTACTCGGGTCCACAACATAAGTCATTCCGTATTCACCAAGCGCTTCAAATAAAAGCATTGCATAATAAAAATTATCACTAATAAACTCGTCATCAAGTTCTTCTTGAGATTTCAGCTGAATAATACCTCTTGTAAATTTTTTAACAGTTTCATCCTGAGGAGTTACAAATACAGCAAGCGGTTCAAGTTTATCCCATATAAAAGCGTTTCTACCATATAAAGTAAACTCCTTTGTAGCCTCATCAACACTTTTCTGTTTGTCATATTCATAAGTTAAAATTATTTTACCTGCAACCAGACCGTCTTCTGTTCTATCCATAATATTATTATTAAATACAGCAGGTAAAGTTACTATGGTAGGAATACCCGGTTTTAGCACAACATCCTTTTCAGTAGGGGAATCCATATATCCTTTAACTAAAAAGCCAATTTTTACTTTTAAGGGTTTTTTACTCTTATTTTTCAATTTTACTTTAACAACATCCTTGTTTGCATAAGTTTTATACTGTGCAGCAAACATATCTTGAATACCTATATCCAGCACATCAACCTGATAAGCATGAAACCCGAATCTGTAAGTTGCAGAAACCGAATGAGAAAGGCCGAAATAATTATTATACACACCTGCATAATCAACCTGCAAAAAATTAAGTCTGAAACCGCCACCGACACTAAAAGAGAGCGGTTCACTAAAATTTAAAAGCTCTTTTTCTATCCCTGCGCGTAATCCTATTAAATTAAAAAACCACTGCTCTACCCCAAGATGAATCTTATCGTCAAAAGCAAGTTCCACTGTATTATTCTTTATAAAATTATAAGCAACTCCAAGTCTTACAGCAGGAGACATAAATGACTGATAAGTACTATCATCATACAGCATAACTGCACTAAAAACATTATTTAGTAACATTCCTATTTTAAGATTTTCTATAGGCATATAATTCAACCCGATATCCATACCAATACCGTTTCCAGTTCTTTCAACAGCACCGTCATAATTAACGCCAAGTCTGTAATATTTCAAACTTGCTCCCACTTTAAATTTTGCTCCGAATTTTCTTGCAACTGCTATTGTTACTTTTTCCTCGTTATATTCCAGTTCAGGCTTATTATTCCAGTTTAGAGCAGGGTCATCACTATATCCTATATGCAACCAGGAAGCACCAATCATATATTTCTTATTAATAGGCATTGCAAAAGCGCCGTAAAAATTATTAAATCCGACTTCAAGATCTCTTGCCCATATAGGATTTAAGGGGACAGAAAAATAAACCTCATTATTTTTCATAAATCCAAGACCGGCAGGATTCCATGCTATTGCATTAACATTATCAACAGACGCGATATACGCATTTGCCATACCAAAAGGAGCAGTACCGACTGTAACCTCTTCCTGAGACAACACAGGTACCCGTGCAAATGATATAGATACCAAACCTGCTGTTATTAATAAAGAAATAAAAAAATCTATAAACTTCAATTTCATTAAAACCCTATTATCTTTCATATAAATATAATCTCCTTATAAATTTTTCCTTTATTCCTCAACTACAAGAGTTTTAGTTTTTCTAACTGTATTTCCTGAACTGTCTTTGACTGAGATTAGAAGAACATACATCCTGTTATGTACAATCATATTATCTTTATCTTTACCATACCATTTAATCACATTATAACCGTTATTCACTTCCATATCGGATGTCAAAGTTTTAACCAATCTTCCGGCAAGGTTATACAACTTTATTTCAGCTGTACCGGTTCCGTTTATTTTCAAATTAAAACTTATATCAACATATCCGTCAGCAGACGGCTTAAAAATTCTTGGATAAGCATTTATGTCGGTTATATCAAGAGATTCATTATATGAGTTATTATCTTCCAGAATAGTAAAAATTGAAAAATGTTTAATAACCGCAGTTAAGGTATTATTAACAGTGTCAACTGTTCCGCCTATTCTTTCATACTTACCGGTAGATGAATTATAATAAAACAAAGCAAGTTTTTTTTCATCTACAGCCGGATAGAAATCAGCACATGTATCAGGATCATCAACTTTTCCGTTATTATCTGCATCGGAATAGGAAAGTTTTATAGTTATAGGTTTATTAAACTTTGTACCTTCAGGATAAAATCTATAAGCAAGTTTAATCGGAGTCAAACCGCTTGCTGACGGCAGGCTGCTCATTTCAGAAGCACTTAACTTTGAAATAGATATAGCAATAGAAGATCTGACAGCGTTTTTAGGCATTCTTAATTTAATTTTATTATCACTTGAAGAGATCTCGCCGCCGGAGGCATCTAATAACTGTGTTGTTCTGAAATTCCAGGAATAATCACTACCTATTTCCTGCCCTCCCATATCTTCAAATTTTGATTTTAATGTGGCAACATATTTCGTAAGACCCTTAAGTTCATCTGAAGGCGTAAATATCAAAATATTATTACGCATATCATAAGTTAAAGAACCGTTAATTACTTTTCCACTGCTTTCTTTTAATTCAAAAATACTCTCCTGCAACTGATTGACATTCATTGTTTTATTAAATTTAATTTTTATCTCCTGTAAAGGATCAAAGAAGTCTTCTCCTGATGCAGGAGTAGTTGATACAATAGCCGGCTTTAATGTATCTTTTGTAATAAAATACCAGGAATACGGATAGGGAACAGCATCAGGTATTATATCTTTTTTTATAGTAACAATATATATGGTACTTCCTTTTAAACCATTGGTAGGAACAAATGTTACGGTATTGCTTATAGGATTAAAATTTCCCACAGTTCCTGAAACTTTATTCCCTGCTGCATCCTGTACATAAAAATTATCATCATTAAAATTGGTATAACTGCTCATATCAACATTATAATAAACTTTTATAGCTGTATTTGTTTCTACATCTTCACCAGTAGGATATCCTTTATCAATACTAACCGGCAAACCTTTTTCAGCCTTAAAATTCCACATATAATCATTTCCGATTTTATTACCCAATACATCTTTAAAATCTCCGTCTATACTGCTTAAATGTGAGGAGTTAAAAACAAGATTAGGCGCGGCATCAAATATTAATGCCTTTACCAAATTTTTATATTTGGCATTTCCGCTTAATGTTTCGTTTTCATTATAAGTTACATACATAGTATCATCTCTCATTGTATTAACATTCATATATCTTGAAAACCGGGCAATCACAGGTGAATTTGCAGGAACATCTTCTGCGCCGTCTGCAGGATAAACTGCTGTTATAGTAGGAGCATCACTTCCTGTTTTAACCACATTGACAAATTTAGTATCTGTTTTAAGCTGGTTAAGAGTGTCATATACTTCAAGTTCAATAATATAAGTACCAGTATTTAATGAAGATGTATCCCAGGAGTATAATGCTCCAACAGGAGGCACAGGAGTAGTATTAGTATAATTAACAATAATATTATTATCAGAATCTCTGATTATTACTACATATTTAGTAAAATCATAATCATAAGCAGCACCTATTATTTTAACAGTTCCTTCCACACTGCCGTTATCAACGGGGGAAGAGATAAAAGCATTGGGATAGCCGTTTATATAGAAACCGCCTTTATCATAATAAACATAAGCAGCATGATGTATTTTACCGGATCTGTTATATTGCGGATATATTATTACTCTTTGAAGGAACCTTTTACCCTGAATGCCGTCTGCAACTGTATCCCACACAAACTTATTTGTAACACCTTTTTTTGTTGCTTTTATAAAAAAAGAAGACGGCAGAGGTCCATCCTGAATCCACCCGCTTATACTGCTATATGCAGCATCTTCCCATGTTGCACCGTCATTTACAGAAACCTGTACTCTAATAAGTATTTTAGAAATTGAAGTATTTGTATTATCATTATCATACCCTACTAAATTTATAGGCAAAGCACGCATTATAGAATTATTAGTAGGGGGCGAATCAAGAGCTATTCCCAATTTCGTATATGCAGGAATATTAGGCAAATTACTGGCGTCTACCTGAAAATTTTCATTATACAAACCTCTGAAGATCATATTGGATTTACCCTCACTTGAAACAAGAAATATATCATCATCATTATCCCAATCAAAATCTCTAACAATTATTCCGGAATATCTGTTGGCTGTACCCGGAGGTGCATCTGCATCAGGAGTTGACCACAGATAATCATCTTTTGTTAAGCCCAATATTCCGTTTTTGTTTTCCATAATAAAAGACTCTTCAACTTCTATATTATTGGCAAAACACAAATCCACATCACTATCTTTATCAATATCATCAAAAATCATTGCAGCAGCAGCATATAAAGTAGGAGACTGCCATATAGTATTATATCCGAAAACACCATTGATATTTTCATATCCGTAAGAATATTCCACTGGTGATCCTGCGTTTCCCCGTATCAGGTCTAAATCTCCGTCACCATCAATATCTCCAAGAGCAAGACAGGCTGTTTCACCGGATTCAGGATACTGGAATGTAGTTTCATTAAAATATCCCTGACCTTTGTTATATGCTATCCAGTCAGGTCCCCCTGTTCCTGCTATTATATCATTATCTCCGTCATTATCAATATCTTCTATAAGAAAAGTCTTTGCAGGCATTGGCAATTTCTGACCACCGGTTTCAACCAACGGAATTTTTATTATATTTGTATTAAATATATCTGATGTTCCAGAATTTAATAAAACAACTGCAGCGAGATTTGTATCCGTTCCGTCATTTCCGCTAACAGACATTACCTGAAAAACAAGATCCGGGGCACCATCCCCGTTTATGTCTCCTATTTCCATTGCAGAAGCATAATACCCGGTTGCCCCAATAATAGAATCAACACTATTGGACCATGCTAATGAAAAATTGGTCGGATTATCCCCTGTATTTGTATAAACATATATATTCCCGTCGTCACCGCCGATTACATAATCATCAACATCAAAAAAAGAAATTACACCATTAAGATCTCCTACTGCAATTGATTTTATATATGTCGAAAAAGTATTTGTATAATAACCATACCATACAACTTTACCGCTGTCTTTTCTGACATCACCAATAATAACTTTATTTGTTGCCTGCAGTAAAATCTCTCTCTCGCCATAGTTTTTTGCGCTTTTAAAAAATTCACTATTTTGAACACCATATCCTTTATCAGATACTATTTTAGAAGAATTATTATGTATATGTGACATAACAAGATCAAGGTCAGTATCATTATCATAATCGCAGAAAATGGCATTTATCTTTCCTGCAGGTGAAGCATCCTGGCCGAAATTGCCATTATTACTGCCAATAAAGACCTCAACTCCTTGATTTTCTTTAGTAACAGCCATATCAAGTATGCCGTCTGCATTTATGTCGGCAATGTCTATATTTACAGGTTTAATCGGGCCAAGGCCTATAGATAAAATTTCTGCTTCTCCACAGGAACCATCTCCTGAATTAGTAAGTATTTGAACTGCTCCATTCGTGGAAACATTAACACATCCTACTACAACATCAAAATCACCGTCGTTATCCATATCACCTATTGCTATACTTTCAGGTAATTCATATCCTCCGCTTCCGTCTGGATATACTTTACTGTTACTAAATCCAAAATTTCCATCCAGTAAGAAACATACATTCTGATTCCCGACTCCGTCATTTGCGCAAATCAAATCAATATTTCCGTCTCCATTCATATCTGCAGCGGCTATTGCAACTGTAAGATTCGTTCCCGGTGTTTCTAGATCAGGTGACGAGGAAAATGTACCGTCACCATTGCCTTTAAATATCCAATTTTTATTACTGTAATTTGCAACTGCCAGATCAAGATAACCGTCATTATTAAAATCTGCCAGCAGAACATCCTTTACCTGGCTATTGTTAGTATATACCCATGAAGACTCATATTCATTAAAACCGCCGTAATCGTTCATAACGACTCTGATTTTCTCGCCTTTTTTATTTAATACCAGATCAGGCCAGCCGTCATTATTTATATCTCCGGCATATACTGCATTATAATTTGCCGTATAATCCATAAAATCCCAGAAAGACGAAAATTCGTAATTTGCATTATTATTTATAAAAAACATAACAGATCCCGGAGAACCGCTATTCTCTTCCCTCAACAATACCAGATCCAGGTCACCATCGAGGTCCCCATCTAATGGAACAAGTTTTGTTCCTTCACTCACCGGCAATACCCCCGCAGGAGCCATTTCAATAACACTGCCCCATATATTTAAATTACTCAAAAAAACAAATATTGTTAAAACTATTATTTTTCTCACGACTACTCCTCACAAATGTCTTAATTTTATTAATATATATTCTAATATATTATAAAAAAAAATCAAGTAAATAAAAAAATATTTTCAAAAAGTTTGTATTATGAAATTTATTTTTAAGTTACTTTATAAAATATTTTTAATATTATATCCTGCGGGTAATTTCCGAATTTTTTACCAAATAAAGATACTCCACCTATATTCCTGGCACCTTCTTTATTTCCTATTTTCAATGTTATCATTGGATTTTTTTCTATCTCTATGTCTGAAATAATAACATCAGATATCTTATTTCCGTCCACATAACTACCGCTTCTATCAACAGTAAATATCTTCAGCAAGCCGTGTTGTGTATGAGTATCAGGCCACCAATCAGGATTAAGTTCTCCTCTCTGCTTCCCGAAATCTCCGGGAGAGGTCCATTTTCCTATTTCAACATCATTTATCCATATATATATGTCAGAAGGATAATTTTCATTAAACAGAGGAGCTTCAGAACATAATTCAAGTGATAATTCTAATTTCATAATCTCTTCATTAGACGGGACATTATTAGGGAATTCGTAAATAATATATCCTTCAGCAAACCACAAATGCTGAGCTTTAATATGCTCCGGCAGATAAAATGCTCTTATATTATCCATTTCACCTATTATTTTCTCTTCACTGGTAAGACCGCAAGTAGGTTTAATTTTTACATCCTTAAATAATCCTATAGGCATCTCAATCTGTTCAACTTTAATATTATTATCCTCAACATCAATTCTTCTTTTTAATTTTATTAAAATTTCATCATAAACACTGGAACAGATTTTCTGAAGTCCTTTAGTACCCTTTTCCAGTTTAGTATCGATTAATCCGCATTCTTCCAGAATTTTAATATTTACAGTGATAGTAGGCTGCGGAACTTTTAACATTTCAGAAATTTTATTAATATTCTTCGGACCGTCTGCCAGTAATTTTAATATAGTTATTCTTGCTTCAGAAGAAAGCGCTTTTATAATATCAATATCTTTTTCAACATCTATTTCCAATCTTTTTTTTCGCATATATATCTCCTATTTTATATTTTTTATAATCTCCCGCATCTCTGCAGCTTTATCTTCAGGCGAGGCAGGATTTCCATGTACCCAGGCGCCTGTTTCTGACGATGCATTAAATTTTTGTGTCTGTTTGTTTCTTAAAGGCGGATAAAACTCTATATGAAAATGGAAATAATCGTACTCCTTTTCATCAACCGGTGCCTGATGAAAAGCCATCATATACGGAAACAGCATATCAAAAATAGAATCATACATTTTAACAATTGTCTGTATAATCTCTCCCATATCTTCCTTTTCTTTATCCCTAAAATCAAGTAAAGTCTGAATATGTCTTTTTGAACAAATAAAAATCTGATAAGGATATTCCGCAAAAAACGGAACAAAAGCAAAAAATGATTCATTTTCATATACGACTCTTTTTTTTATAGCCATTTCAGTTTCTATCATATCACAAAAAATACAGGAATTATTAGACGCAAAATATTCTTCAGAACTCTTTAATTCCAATTCTAACTTTTTAGGAATAAAACCATAACCGTAAATTTGACCGTGAGGATGCGACATTGTAACACCAACCACCTCTCCCCTGTTTTCAAAAATATATACATATTTTATTTTATCTTCAACAGATAACTCTTTAAATCTATTGCTCCATAAATCAATAAGTTTTCTCATATGAGATTTACTTAAATCGTAAATTTTGCCGTTATGATCAGGGGAATATAAAACAACATCACATTTTCCATAAGATTTATGAGTTCTGTACAATCTTTCTATTTTTAGTTGTAAACTTTTATCATTAGAATCAATTTTAGTTAAATTATCAGGAACGTCAGGCGGCTCAAGTTTCATAATCGGGAAATCATTAGGATAAAGATATACATCATAATTATCAGGCACTTTTCCGGAACCGGGACAAAAAGGGCACCAATCTTTCGGCATTAAGGGTCTTTTTTCCCTCGAAGCAGCAAACATTACCCACCAATTTAATAAAGGATTATAACGAAATTCCATAAAAACCTCCGAATCAACTAATATTTTTCCATTTTTTATAATACTGCACTGCAGTAGATACTATTTTATTCAAATCATTATAGAGCGGCTTCCAGGTTAGAACAGATTTTATTTTTTGAGAAGATGCAATAAGCGTTTCAGGATCACCAGGTCGGCGAGGTGCTTCTTCTACAGGGAAATCTATATTTGTAACATCTTTTACAACATCTATAACTTCCCGAACAGTGTACCCCTGCTCACTTCCAAGATTAAAAATATCGCTTCTGTTTTCAGATACAAGATATTCTAATGCAAGAATATGAGCAGAGGCAAGGTCACTAACATGAATGTAATCACGAATACATGTTCCGTCCTTTGTATTATAATCAGTTCCGAATATATACATTTTTTCTCTTTCTCCGAAAGCAGCCTGTATAGCAAGCGGTATAAGATGAGTCTCAGGTCTGTGCATTTCGCCTGTTCTTAATTTTTCGTCAGATCCGGCAGCATTAAAATAACGCAGCGATATATATTTCAATCCGTAAATATCAGAATACCATTTTAAAAATTTTTCTACTATTAATTTAGATTCACCATAAGCATTAACAGGATGAAGCGCAGTATCTTCCTTAATAGGTATTTCGTCCGGATAGCCGTATAATGCAGCTGTAGAAGAAAAGATAAAATATTTAATATCAGATTCCACCATTGCATCAAGCAATGCAAGTGTTCCGACAGAATTATTATTAAAATACTTCGAAGGATTCTGCATTGATTCTCCCGCTTCAATAAAAGCTGCAAAGTGAAGAACTGCTTCTATCTTATATTTATTAAAAACCTCTTTTAACAATTCTTTATTATGAATATCTCCTTCAACAAATTCATCAGAAAATATAAGTTCTTTGTAGCCTTTAGACAAATTGTCGTAAACAACAACAAAATGATTCTGCTCCTTTAATTTTAATACAGTATGGCTTCCGATAAAACCTGCTCCGCCTGTTACAAGAATATTCATATACAACTCCTTTTTTAATTTATTTTATTATTCTAACTCCGGATTCTGCATCTACAATATAATGTTCAGCCTTTAATCCGGTTTTATCCTGATAAACCATATCAACCTTTTTTATAATTTCATCTATTGAACTATTATTTATAATTGAAACAGTACAACCGCCGAACCCTGCCCCTGTCATCCGGCTGCCTAAAACACCGTCATATTTTACAAATTCATCTACAAGTGTATCCAATTCTTTACAACTAACTTCATACAAGTTTCTCAATGAATTGTGAGACTCAACCATTAATTCTCCGAATTTATTTAAAGAACCGGATTTTAAAAATTTTACACTGTCCAGTACTCTTTTATTTTCAGAAATAACATGCTTTGCTCGTTTATACAATACTGTATCAAGATGAGTCTTATTGCTCTCAAGAAAATTAATATTAACATCTCTTAATGATTTTATTTCAGGATTTAATTTATTAAAAATAGAAACAACTTGCTCACATTCTGCTCGTCGTTCATTATATTTTGAGTCTGAGAGTTGACGGGGTTTATTAGTATTTGAAATTACTATCTTATAATTATTCAAATTTAATTTTACAACTTCATAATCAAGTGTCATTGTATCGAGAAATAAAGCAGCATCTTGCTCACCAAGAGCAACTGCAAATTGGTCCATAATACCGCATTTAACCCCTATAAAATTATTTTCTGCCCGCTGACATAAAAGTGCTAACTCTTTATTAGATAATTCTATATCATTTACATACGATAATAATTTGGCATTAATAAGTTCAAACGCAGCAGAAGAAGATAAACCGCTTCCCATTGGCACTTCGCTTTTAAATGCAACATCAACTCCATACTTTAACGGCTTAATCCGGCTAAGTTCTATAATAACTCCCTTAATATAATCACTCCAGTCTCCATTTTTTTCATAATTATCTGATATAGGAATCTTTTTTTCTTCATTCATATCTATAGAATACACATTAACAACAGCGTCATTTCTTTTCAAAGCTTTTCCATAAATAGCAAGCGAAATAGCAGCAGGAAATACAAACCCGTTATTATAATCAGTATGTTCCCCTATTAAATTCACTCTGCCGGGAGCAATAATGGTTATGCTGTCTTCTCGTTTTTCAAAGTCTTTTAATATTGAAATCTCTACAGTATCAAACATACTCAACTCCTATCAATATACTTAATCTATATTAAATATATTAATACAAAAAGTCAAGAAAAATCATATGAGTACCGGAAAATTAAAAAAAGACGCACCGTCCCCCACATAATAAAAAAAACTAATAAAAAAACATATTTATTTTTTATTTTTTACTTGACTTTATAAAAACATTAAATAATATAAAAGTGAAATTATTCACAAAGGAGGTTTTGTAAATGTTTAATGAAAAAGAAAAAAAGATTCAGCTTAATAAAAACCTAAGCCAATACATAAAAAAATGGAAAAACAAAAAGGGGAATCTGATAATGATACTCCACAAAGTTCAGGAAGAATACGGATACATCCCGCGGGATGTTGCGATTGAATTATCGAATATTTTAAAAGTACCTCTTGCTAAAATTTACGGAGTTGCGACATTTTATCATCTGTTCAAATTAAAAAAACCCGGTAAACATATAATATCTGTATGTATGGGAACAGCATGCTATTTAAAAGGCGGAGAAGATTTAATGAAAGAATTAGAAAATCTGCTTGGTGTCGGTGTCGGCGGAACTTCAGAAGACGGCTTATTTTCAATAGAAGCAGTAAGATGTATCGGCTGCTGCGGGCTTGCCCCTGTTATTAAAATAGGTGATGATGTTTACGGAAGATTAACAAAAGATAAACTCCCTGAAATTGTAGCAAAATATAAAAATTTAGAGGAGGATGCAGATGAATAAAAAATTAACCAGAGACTCGCTTAAGACATATATTCAGGAACTTCGGAATAGAAAACAAGAAGAAGAGAAAAAAAATGTAATCATAAAAGTAGGAACAGGAACTTGCGGAATAGCAGCCGGAGCAGACAAAGTATATGAATATCTAAAAAACGAAATAGAAAAAAGAGGCATGCAAAATATTATATTAAAACAAACAGGATGTATGGGATTATGCTTTTCTGAACCTAATGTAGAAGTAATAATGGAAGGTATGCCGGATGTAGTGTACGGAAGAGTAAACGAAAAAGTAGCAAAACGAATACTTGAAGATCACATACTTCACTCTACTCTTGTAGATAACAGAATATATGAAAAACCTGCCACTGATATTGTTATAGCAAAGGAGGAGAACTAATTATGAATTTCAATAAATATATTCTTGTATGTAACGGAGAAAAATGTTCTGATAAAAAAAGCGACGCAGTTTATACGCGTTTAATGAAAGACATAATTGAAAAAAAATTAAATAATCAAGTACAGGTTATAAGATCCGGTTGTTTCGGTTTATGTCAGAAAGGACCTATAATTAAAGTACTTCCGGACAACACAGTATATTACAATGTTACGGAAAAAGACATATCAGACATAATAGAGGAGCATATAATAAAAAATAATCCTGTAAAAAAATTAATCTACAAAGACAACACACTAAAAAAATATGTACCTCAATGCAAGAAAGAACTGCATCACAAACAGTTAAGGATAGTATTACGAAATTGCGGGATTATTGACCCGGAGGACATAGATGCTTACATTGAAAGAGACGGTTATTTAGCCCTTTCAAAAGCGCTGTTTGAAATGAGCAGAGACGATATAATTGCAGAATTAAAGACATCGGGGTTAAGAGGCCGAGGCGGAGCAGGTTTTCCAACATGGAGGAAATGGCTTTTCTCGAAAGAGACGGAATCAGACACAAAATATATTGTCTGTAATGCCGATGAAGGCGACCCCGGAGCTTATATGGACAGAAGCACATTAGAAGGCGATCCGCATTCAATACTGGAGGCAATGACAATAGCAGGATATGCAATAGGAGCGCAACAGGGGTACATATACATAAGAGCGGAATATCCGCTGGCAATAAAAAGACTTGAAATAGCAATCGAACAGGCAAAGGAAAAAGGATTGCTTGGTGAGAATATACTCGGCAGTGATTTCAGTTTTGATATAGAACTTCGACTTGGAGCAGGAGCCTTTGTCTGCGGTGAAGAAACAGCCTTGCTTGCTTCAATTGAAGGAAATCGCGGAATGCCGAGACCAAGACCGCCTTTTCCGTCTATAAAAGGCTTATGGGGTAAACCAACTGTAATAAACAATGTAGAAACACTTGCCAACATAGCACCTATAATACTATGGGGCGGGAAATGGTTTGCTTCTATAGGTACAGAAACAACTAAAGGAACAAAAGTTTTTGCCTTAACAGGAAAAGTAAAAAACTCCGGATTAATTGAAGTGCCTATGGGTACTACATTACGAGAAGTAATATTCGACATAGGCGGCGGGATTAAAGGCAATAAAAAATTCAAAGCAGTACAAACAGGAGGTCCGTCCGGCGGAGTTATTCCGGAAGAGTATCTTGATACGCCTATTGATTACGAACATCTGCAGGAACTCGGTTCAATAATGGGGTCAGGCGGAATGATTGTTATGGACGAAACAGACTGTATGATAGATGTATCTAAATTTTATTTGCAATTTTCAGTGGACGAGTCATGCGGGAAATGTTCACCCTGCAGAATAGGCGGAAAACAGATGCTTGATATTTTAGAAGACATAAGCAAAGGCAAGGGAGAAATAGAAGACATTGAAAAACTAAAAAAAATAGGATATGCTATGCAAAAAGCATCTTTATGCGGACTCGGACAAACAGCTCCTAATCCTGTCTTATCAACTTTAAAATATTTTTACAATGAATATGAAGAACATATTAAAGATAAAAAATGTCTGGCAAGAAAATGTACACAATTAATCACATATACAATAGATGCAGACAAATGTATCGGATGCGGCCTTTGTGCAATGCGATGCCCTGTAAATACAATAACCGGTGAGCGCCAGAAACCTCATTTTATTATTCAGGAAAATTGTATTAAATGTGGTGAATGTTTTAATGTTTGTAAATTTGATGCTGTTATTGTATCTTAAAAAATCAAGGAGGAAATATAAATGATTCAGGTAACTATAAACGGACGAAATTACGGAGTAAAAGAAGGCTCTACTATTCTTGATGCTGCAAAACAGGCACATATAAAAATACCTACACTATGTCACCATCCTGATTTACCGCCGTCAGCTGCTTGCGGGTTATGTATTGTAAAAGTAGAAGGAAGTAATAAAATGCTTAGAGCATGTGCTACTCCTGTATCTGAAGGTATGAAAATAACAACTCACGATTCTGATATAGTTGATGTAAGAAAAACTGTACTTGAATTAATATTATCAAATCATCCAAATGACTGTTTAAAATGTCCAAGAAACGGAAACTGTGAACTTCAAACACTGGCAGGAGAATTCGGCATAAGAGAATTTCCATTCAAGCAAAAACTTCGGGATATAAAACCGGATACATCAACACCTTCAATTGTGCTTGACCCTTTAAAATGCGTATTATGCGGAAGATGTGCAGAAGTTTGTCAGGAAATGCAGAATGTATGGGCGCTTGAATTTATAGGCAGAGGATTTGATATGCGTATAGCACCGGCAGCCGATACCCTGCTTAATGACAGTCCGTGTGTAAAATGCGGTCAATGTTCTGCTCATTGTCCGGTAGGTGCTATTTACGAAAAAGATGACACAATGAAAGTATGGGAAGCATTAAGAAATCCGGAACTGCATAAAGTTGTACAAATTGCTCCTGCAACAAGAGTCGCACTTGGTGAAGCTTTCGGACTTGAATCAGGAACCCTGCTTACAAAACAGATGTACGCTCTTTTAAGACGGCTCGGATTCGATGCTGTATTTGATACAAATTTCGGTGCTGATTTAACAATAATGGAAGAAGCCTCTGAATTCGTAAAAAGATTTACCGAAAAGAAAGAACCATTACCATTATTTACAACTTGCTGTCCGTCCTGGGTAGATTATCTGGAAAAATTTTATCCTGAAATGATTCCTTATTTCTCAACTGCAAAATCTCCCCATGAAATGCTTGGAGTTATGGCTAAAACTTATTATGCTCAAAAAAATAACATTGACCCTGCAAAGATTTATATGGTATCAATTATGCCGTGTACTTCAAAAAAATACGAAATAACAAGAACAGACGAAATGTTTGCAAGCGGATATCAGGATATTGATGCTGTGCTAACTACACGAGAATTATCAAGAATGATTAAAGCAGCAGGAATAGATTTTTTAAATCTGCCTGAAGAAAATGCAGATTTAATACTCGGAGATTACACGGGAGCAGGAACAATATTTGGAGCGACCGGGGGAGTAATGGAAGCTGCTTTAAGAACTGCATATTATTTTATCACAAAAAAAGAACTTGGGAAAGTAGAGTTTGAAAATGTAAGAGGGTTGGATGGAATAAAAAAAGCCGATATAGACATAGACGGCACTAAAATAACTGTTGCTGTTGCTCATGAACTCTCTAATGTTCAAAAAGTCATTGAAGAAGTAAAAGAAGCACTTGCAAAAGGCAAGGAACCTCCTTATCACTTTATTGAAGTAATGGCGTGCCGTGGAGGATGTGTCGGCGGCGGCGGACAGCCGTACGGTGCAACAGACGAAATCCGAAAAAAACGCGCTCAGGGCCTCTATACTGATGATGAAAAATCCGAATATAGAAGCTCTCATCAAAATCCATATATAAAACAACTTTATAATGAATTCCTTGAAGCACCCTTAAGCAAAACTTCTCATAAATATCTGCATACAACCTATAAACCGAGACCACTATACAATAAATAACTTTAAATCCAGGGCGTTATGTTTAATTTTTATATAATCCATAACGCCCTGCATAAATACTTTATAAGGATAAATTATTCCCCCGTCCCATGGGATGTAAAACCAGAATTACATTCTATATTATATTTATCCTTCCCCCACATCGTTCTGTTTTTATGTAATATGTTTTTCCGCTATATTTTATAACTCCCCGCGTTTTTAATATTTTATATACTTGCGGACTCATTCCTTTATGAATTACATAAAAAAATAACCAATACTTATTCTTATGGACATTTTAGAGAGTTCGGTTATTTCGTTTGAACTTTGCTTCTGGGATTATTACATTTTCAAATTATTCCCTTTTTTAGCAAATAATCAAAGTTAATATAATCCATTAATTGAGCAAATTTTTTAGAAAGATAAATCTTCTCATCATTTATAATAATAAAACACTCATCTGTATGTTTATCGTATTCAACCATAATTTTTAGAGTGGGAAATTTTTTTAGTATTGTGGATTTAATAAATTCAATAGTCTCATTCATATTTCACTCTTAGATTATTAAAAGAATTATACGGTATTAGTCTGTCATAATGTAATCTTCCAACAACTATAGCTGGAGAAATATCTAATTTTTTTGCGAAAATTTTAATACTTTTTTCAGTAAAAATTTTATTTCTTATAAATTTCTTATAATATTTTTCTGGTATAAGTTTGTTAGCAGCAAAAGTATCCGCTTCTATCTCTATTTTATCTTTATTTTTCTCATTGATAATATCAATGAAAGAACTTTTTTTATTATGTAAAAAAATATGTGCTAATTCATGAAAAAATGTAAACCAGAATATATCATTAAATTTATACCTTAAACTTAATTGTATAATTGCTTTATGTGGTGTTAACCATCTTGTTGCACCATTTACATATGTATTTTTTAAATATGGAACAATAACCACTGCAACTCCGCAGGAAGCACATAATTTTACTAAAGTCTTTATGAAATTTTCGGGCTTTTCTTTTGTTAATTTTTTTATTTTATCAATAGAAGTTAAAAGTTTTGTTTTATTAAAATTTTCGGTTTTGATTTTTCTTGCTTCAATTACACCTTTTTGAAGCCAAACAGCCATAGCATAAGGATTAAATTTTTCAAATTTAGCTTTTCTAAAAGCAACATCTTCAATCTTAGGTACTAACTTTAATGATTCAACCCCAAAAAAATTTAAAAGATTTTTAACCTGCTCCAGTTTATCTTTTGTATGAGGAATCCAATTTAATTTTGCCATTTCTAAGTATGGATAACTTTTTAATAACTCTATCTCTTTTGTCAATCTTTCCTCTTCTTTTATTCTGGCTAAAGTTTCTCTATAATTGCGTTCAAGATTATTCCATATCTTAGCAGGAATACCTAAAACGCGCTCCAGTTGTAATGCTGTTTCTGGTGTAATGCTTTTTTTGCCTTTAATTATTTCATTAATAGTTTTTATGGGTCTATTCATTCTTTCCGCAAGTTCCTTTTGAGTCATCCCTATATATTTTAAGTTTTCTAATAATGTGTATCCGGGTGGAATCGCAACATTAGGCTTATAATTATTATCTATATAATTTTTATTAATCATGATAATCAATTACCTCCAGAATAATTATTTCTTTTACAAATTTTTTATTAAATTCTCCTTCAATTAGATAATTCTCAATTTCTCCCCTGGGTTTAAATATCAGCCTGAAAGGATGTACCAAATCCACCGCAAATTGATATTTTCTTTTCCCTTTTAACATATGACACCTTGTTGGTGGCAAATAACTTAATTCGTCCAATGTATCAACTGCCATTAGTTCCTGAATTCTCGGGAGTTCGAAAATTTATGTGTAAGATGATGAAGAAATAGGATTAAGAGGTACTGCTTATATGCAGCACCTCTTAATGTTCGGCTCTTTTTTGCCGAATATTTTTATATAAAATTTTTATTTGGAGGTATATTTTATGTCT
>CAYQNP010000224.1:0-4843 GCA_964418785.1 uncultured Spirochaetia bacterium
ATCTTCTTCAGATGACTTTATTGATGCTGTTGACCCTGAAGTTGCTATTATAAGTGTCGGAAGGAATAACAAATTCGGACACCCCCGACCATCTACTATTGCAAAATATGTTGAACGGGGAATTAAAATCTATAGGACAGATTATGACGGTACAGTTGAAGTTATAACAGACGGTTTAAAATATGAAGTTCATACACAGAAAATTAGAAGTTGGAAAAAATCGGAACAATATAAAGGCGATTATGATTCCTGATTAAGGAGGATATTATGAGAAAATTATCTGTATTACTTTCTTTTATTTTTATATTGTTGGTCTCATTTTCTTTTAGAATGCAGCAGAGAAGTGTTGATGAGATAAAAAAAGACATTTCAAAGAATCCTAATGATGCAAAATTATATGTAGAACTCGGGAATGCTTATAAAAGTAAAAAAGATTTTGATAATGCAAAATCTGCTTATGAGAAGGCAATTAAAATAAAGCCAAAATTAGCTGACGGTTATGCCGGATTATCTTATATATACAGAAAAAAAGAAAATTATAACAAGGCTTTAGAACTTGCCTTAAAAGCAGCAAAATTAAATCCGTATAAAGCAAGATATAAAGGAGATGTTGGACTTACATATTATAAATTAGGGAAGTATGCTGAAGCGGAGAAGTATTTTAAGCAGGCAGCGGCTATGACTCCGAAGAAAAAAGCGTTTTATAATAATATGCTCGGTTTTATATATTATAAAACAGGCAAGTACAAAAAGGCTATAGACTGTTTTCAAAAAGTGTATGATGAAAAACCATGGGATAAGTCTGTTTATGCAAGTATTGCAAGGGCTTATTATAAATTAGGTGATAAAAAGAAAGGAGATTATTATAAAAATCTTGCCGGTGATGAATGGACCAAATTTAAAAGTAAGGGCGGTTCTGCGAAAAATAAGAGACGCAAAAGAAGCAAAGGATGGCAGTTGTATAAAAATAAAAAATACAAAGAAGCACTTGCTGTTTTTAAAAAAGATTCAAAAAATGATGTTGATGCTGCTATAGGTCTCGGGCTTACATATAAAAGATTAAAAAAGTATAACGATGCCCTAAAAACTTTTTCTTCTGTAATAAAAAAAGATGATTCAAATGCAAAAGCCTATTTAAACAGAGGTCTGACATATTTGAAATTAAAAAAGTATAATAAGGCTGTATCGGATCTTGAAATGGCTGTTATGTTAGATACAGAAGATTATTTTGCACACTCTCAGCTTGCAAGAGCATATATGAAAACAAAAAATTATGAAGGTGCTGTTAAAGAGTTTAATGAGGCATTAAAGAAAAAAGGTGATTACTATACATATAAGGGACTTGGACAGGCATATTCTAAAATCAAAGATTATAAGAATGCAGTAAAATATCTAAAACTTGCATATAAGAAATCCAGAAAAGCAAGAGATAAAAAGTATTTGAAAAACAGTATTGCTTTTAATATGTATATGTATGCAGGAGATTTAGAAAAAGCGAATAAAAAGAGCGAAGCAAAAAAAATATATAAGGAGTTAATAAAATTTGCACCCAAATCAAAATGGGCCGGTTATGCTAAAAGAAGATTATAATTGTAAATTATTATGGGAAGGTTTATTGATTTTCAATCGGAAAGTGAATTAAAAAATTTTTTAATTCGAAAAATTAAAATTGATAAAGAGGGCTTGAGTTTTTTACTTAATAAGCATAAAATTTTGTTTTTTTATTTTGAGAATATACCGAATCAGGTCTGCAATATTGTAAAACAGGAATTACTTTCCAGTGGTGGCGATGCCGCAGTTTCCAGAGAGGTGGGCAGATATAAACAGGGAAAATCCAACATATTAATTTTCGGGACAAGAAAAGTTTTAAACAATTTTATACAAAAAGCAGAATTGCAAACTCCAACTGTAAAAAAAATAGGAAAAGAGATAAAAAATTTTCTTGATAATATAAAAGATGAAGTACCTGTTTATAAAGTCGGAAATAAAATTTTTAAAGGAAATAAAAATTATATTCTGGGAATTTTAAATATTACCCCTGATTCATTTTATGACGGTGGCAGATATATTTCGGCTGAAGAAGCTGTTGAAAGGGCTATGCTTTTGCAAAAACAGGGAGCAGATATTATTGATATTGGCGCAGAGTCTACACGCCCCGGTGCTGATAAAATTTCTGCTGCTGAAGAAATTAAAAGATTAAAACCTGTTCTTAAAGCTCTAAAAAATAAAATAAAAATACCTATATCGGTTGATACTTATAAATCAAAAGTTGCAGATATGGCTCTTTCTGAAGGTGCAGAAATAATAAATGATATCTCTGGATTGAAATTCGATAAGAATATGGCTCGCGTTGTTGCTAAACATAAAGCATCTGTTATAGTTATGCATATTAAAGGAACGCCTAAAAATATGCAAAACAATCCTGTTTATAATGATTTAATAGAAGAGATTATTGATTATTTACGAGAAAGTATTAATATTGCTTTAAATAATAATATTGACTTTGAGCGCATAATGGTTGATGTGGGAATAGGTTTTGGGAAAACCGTGGAGCACAATTATATTTTACTTAATAAACTTAAAGAATTTACAGTATTAGGCAGACCTGTACTTGTGGGATTATCGAGAAAATCTTTAATAGGTAAAGTTCTTAACAATACACCGGATGCCCGCCTTACAGGTTCACTTGTATTGGATGCTGTAAGTATATTAAACGGTGCTAACTTTATAAGAGTACACGATGTAAAAGAGCATAAAGAATTAATTAAATTGTTGGAATTTTTAAAAACACGAGGAATATACTCTTGAGTTGGAATTTGATTTTAATATTTATAAAAACATGGGTTTTACCGCTTGTAGATATCCTTGCAGTAGCTTTTATAATTTACAAGACATATATGATTTTATACGGCACTCGTGCAATACTTGTTTTAAATGGAATAATTTTAATAGGCTTTACTTATCTTATCGCACGGTTTCTTCATTTAACTACTTTAAGTCTTATAATAAACCTTTTTGTTACTTACGGTATAATTGTTTTTATTATAGTGTTTCAGCCTGAAATCAGGCAGGCTCTTATGCGCATGGGAGATAATAAATTAATCCCTTTATATTCTAAAACAAATTTAATAATAATAAACGAAATTATAGATGCTGTTATGTTTATGTCTAAAAAGAAAATAGGAGCACTCATAGTTATACGAAGAAAAGCCGGTTTAAAAAATGTTGAAACAACCGGTATTAAACTTGATGCTGTATTATCCCACGAGTTATTAATAAATATTTTTGCAAAAAATACACCGCTTCACGATGGTGCTGTTATAGTTGAAAATAATAGAATTACTTATGCATCATGCTTCCTGCCTTTAACAGACAGGAGAATATCAAAGGAATATGGTACTCGGCATCGTGCTGCACTCGGCTTAAGTGAAGAATCTGATGCAGTTGTAATTGTTGTATCTGAAGAAACAGGAAGAATTTCAGTTGCGGTGAATTCTAAACTTAAATCTAATTTCGATGAAATTCAGTTGAAAAATGAATTAACAACTTTATTGAGTGATTATGATGCAGATAAAAAAAACAATAAATAATTTTTTTAAAGAAAATTTGCTTGCAAAAACAATTTCTCTTGTAATTGCCGTTGTATTATGGTTATATGTGAACTATGAAAATTTACCTGAGAAGTATCTTAATGTTTCATTAAAGGTTATTAATATACCAAAAAAACTCACTATTGCTAATAACATCCCCAAAATGGTGTCTGTGAAGATTAAAGGTAAATATGATGTTATCCAGACAGTTTATCCCAAATTGATAATAGCCTATATTGATTTGAAAAATGCTATTGAAGGCAAGAACAGAGTATATATAAGAACAAAGTTGAGAAAAAATAAAAGAATAAAAATAGTAAATATAGTTCCTGAAACTGTTGAAGTATATATGGAGAAAGTTTTTCGTAAAGAGGTTCCGGTATCTCCTACTATAATTAATGTACCGGCAGAAGGCTATATAAAAGCAGGCGAAAGTTTTTATCCGACCAGTGTGATAGTGGAAGGTCCTAAATCTGTTGTGGAAAAAATGGAAGTTATAAGAACAAAACCTATAGATATAGGCGGAGTTACAGGTTCTATATATAAAGATGTTGAATTTGATATTCCGGATGAATTTGTAAGGACTGTTAATTATCACACTATAAAGATTGAGATTAACATTAAGCAGAATTTTAAAACTATTATTTATAATAAATTTAAAGTTGTTATTAAAAATTTAAATGATAAATTTCGGATAGAGAATAAAGAATCTTTATTTGCAAAGATAAAGATAAAGGGACCTGAAAGCAGATTAAGACAGATTAGAAAAGCGCAGGATTTTTTAACAATAGATTTGAGGGACATAAAAAAGCCGGGCAAATATGAACGAACAATTAGATATAAATTGCCGTGGAATTGTAGTTTAATATATATAAAGCCGAAGAAATTAAGGCTTAATATAGTAGAGAAGGAGTGAAATTATGATACGATTGGGAGTAAATATTGATCATGTTGCAACTATTAGAAATGCAAGAGGTGAGCTATATCCAGACCCCTATCAGACAGCTTTATTAGCAATGAAATCTGGAGCTGATTCTATTACAATTCATTTAAGAGAAGATAGAAGACATATAAATGTGAATGATGTAATAAAAATAACAAGAAATAAATCTATTCCAACTAATTTAGAAATAGCTGCCACTAATGAAATGCAAAAAGTTATATCGAAAACTAGACCTAATTATGTTTGTATTGTACCTGAGAAAAGAAAAGAAATTACCACAGAAGGCGGTTTAAATCTCAAAAAAAATATT
>CAYQNP010000225.1:0-2525 GCA_964418785.1 uncultured Spirochaetia bacterium
CCAGGCCTATCAAATGGAACCCCAACTAATGCTTCATCCGGATTTGCTGGATTAAAAACCCACCAATCTCCTAATTCCCCTTCCTGAAATCGTATAACTTTAATATCCATTCTTTTCATCAATTCTCCAAATCGTTTGTCGGATTCATTATAATGATCCACCTCAAAAAAGGTATTCATCCCCACTTTTTTTTGAACTCCTAATGCACAAATATTTTTAATATCTACTATTATCTTCATTAACTAACCCCTTTCACGATTAACAAATTAAATATGCTTTTTTATTAATTATTTCATTCAATTTTATCTCTTTCTTCTTTTGAGCAGAACGATAAATTCCTTCTATAAGACTTTGCAATATAATCCCTTCTTCTGCATTTTTATATGAAAATTTATTTGTTAAAATATTTTTTATAAAATTATCAGCCTGAATCTGAAACGCTTCATCAATACCTCTTTTTTTATAATACAAATTAAAATCAGCAATAATTCCTTCCATTTCTCCATAAAATTCTAATTTATTATCCCATTCAAATCTTGCGCCGTACTTCTCTCCTAAAATATTGATTATCCAACAATCTTTTTCTATATTTGCGGCCAAACTACATTCAAGTGTAATGGTTAAATCATCTTCCAACCTAATAAAAGCAGTACCATAATCCTCAACATTAAATCTTTTTTCGCCTCTTCTTCCCCACATCTCTATATAATTATACTTTTTTCTTTTTCCAAATATTGAATATATAGAAGCACTAACAGTTATTGATTTCGGATATCCTAATATATATAGTAGCTGATCTAAAATATGAACACCTATATCTATAATTACTCCACCACCTGACATATTCTTGTCAGTAAACCAGCCCCCCAACCCAGGGATTCCTCTGCGGCGCCATAATATTAAATTCGAATGATAAATTTTTCCAAATTTATTTTTCATCACTATTTCTTTTAAATAGCGCCTGACAAACGCATACATTAATAATTTATTTTTTTCTTTTGCTTTTTTTAACATTTCTATTGTCTCCTGAGTATTCATAGCCATTGGTTTTTCACACAACACATGCTTTCCTTTATCTAATGCTTCCATTGTTATTGGATAATGCAGATAATTTGGGGTACATACAACTATTGCATCAAGCTCTGATAATGAAAGCAGTTTCTTATAATCAGCAAAATAATATGGAATTTGATACTTTAATGCTATAAATTTAGCACTTTTTTCTGTAGCAGAGGCAACACCTATTATTTCAACATTACTGCAGTTTTTAAATGATTTAATATGAACCTCTGATATTAAGCCACAACCAATAATACCTATTTTTATTTTGCACATATTTTTCTTCTTAATCGAGCCATTAAAAAATTATTCTTTCAGCCTATAACAATTATATCTTTCTCTCAGGAGTGGCGCCGAAACAGCCTCCTCCTTTCAATATTATAGCTATCTACCTATCTATAATATAATACTATTTTTTTCTAACGTCAACCTTTTTTTATTTTTTTGTCGAGGGGCAGATATATCGTTACGGGGAGAAAGAAATTGCAGTTAAGCATCAGCACACTGCTGATTTAATTTTTTCATATCAGGCAACTAAAGTACCGATTGTCTGATAATAATATTAACATCTAATTCTTTATTAATATTAAATTTCTGATCTATTAAAGATTCAGCTGCGAGTTTTCCGATTTTTTCAAACGGGTGAGCAACAGTAGTTAAAGGCGGATTTAATTTTTCGGATGCATTAATATTATCAAATCCGCAAACAGACAGATTATAAGGTATTTTTAAATTCATTCTTAAAGCAGCCTCATAAACACCGCGAGCCATATCATCATTAGCAGCGAATATGGCTGCAGGTCTATCCTTCATCTGCAACAAACGCAAACCTGCATTTAATCCTCCTTCATATCTAAAGCCTCCATTCACAACATAATAATCCGGAACCCTTAAATTATATTTCTGCATAGCTTTAATGTATCCGATAAATCGCTCATTAGCAGCGGTAAGATTATCCGGACCGGTTATTATTGCAATCTTTTTATGACCTCTTTTTATCAAATATTCAGTTAAAGCAAAAGCACCCTGCTCATTATTTACATCTATATAGCCGAAATTCTCATTTTTTATTTTACTTCCGATCACGATTCCCCTGGCTCCATATTCATTAAGAAATTTGATTCTAATATCATCTGACGGCGGACCTAATATAATAAACCCTTTTAGCACTTTGCTGTTATAAAAATCTGAAAGGAGTTTTAATTTTCTCAAATTCGAATCACTTTTTTTGTCCATTAAATTTATTATAAACAGGCTATGTTCCTCTTTTTCAAGATACCGTTCTATATTTTTTATAATTTCCATAAAGTAATACTTATCAACTAAATCTTCAATACCAGTTATTAGCCCTACGAGATTAAACCCCTTACCGAGTGCAAGATTTCTTGCCATAAAATTTGCATTATATTTATACTTTTTTATAATTTTGCGGATTTTTTCCCTTGTTTTCTCATTAACATAAGGAG
>CAYQNP010000226.1:0-2797 GCA_964418785.1 uncultured Spirochaetia bacterium
TGATTTTTCAATAATTGATGAAAGTGATAAAAGATCTATAATCAGGGAAATTCTGGAATCTAAAAAAAGAGATGGGAAGATATTTAAACCTTCAATTGTAGAAAAATACATTTCTGCGTATAAAAATAATATATTTTTTTACGAAGAAGAAAGTGTGCCGCGAGATGTTTTAGAAGCAATAAGAATCGAATATGAGAATTATAAATCGGACTATAGACTTTTTGATTTTGATGATTTGATTCTGGAAGTTATAAAAATGTTTGAGAATAATGAGCAGGTTTTGAAAAAATATCAGAATAGATTTCAGTTTATTCTTGTAGATGAGTTTCAGGATACTAATTATTATCAATACCAATTACTTTATTTGTTAAGTAAAGAGCATCGCAATATTGCTGTTGTAGGTGACGAAGATCAGGCAATATACAGCTGGCGAGGCGGAGATGTTGAGAATTTTTTTAGATTTAAGGATGATTTCCCTGAAGTAAAAGTTGTTAAACTGGAGCAGAATTATCGCTCTACTAAAAATATTCTTAAAGCTGCTAATTCTGTTATTAAAAATAATAGGTATAGAAACGATAAAGTCTTGTGGACAAATAATGAAATTGGGGATAGCATAGAAATAGTTGGATTTTATAATGAACAAGAAGAAGCGGAATTTGTTGCTGACAGAATAAACGAGCATATTAGATATAAAAAATATAAATATAATAATATAGCGGTATTTATGCGAACGAATTTCTATTCTGCCAATTTTGATTTTGTTTTTAGT
Source organism: uncultured Spirochaetia bacterium (assembly GCA_964418785.1). Taxonomy (GTDB): domain Bacteria; phylum Spirochaetota; class JAHITG01; order JAHITG01; family CAYQNP01; genus CAYQNP01. The sequence continues at coordinate 770 of CAYQNP010000226.1, forward strand.
GAGCGGAATATCCCCTATAAAATTTTCGGTGGCAATAAACTGTTTGATAAAAAAGAGATAAAAGACATAGTGGCATATCTGAAATTTATTGATAATAATAACGATTTATATTCCTTTTTCAGACTTGTAAATGTACCACCAAGAGGAATAGGCCGTTCAACTGTAAACAGAATTAAAGAAACAGTGATGTATAACCCTAATGTTTCTCTACTTGATATACTGAAAAGAATTGATAATAAAAACATACAGATTTTCTTAAAACTAATTAATGATTTCAAAAAAAAGAAACGTAAACTTTCATTATATAAACTCGCAAAATATGTTGTGGATGAACTAAAGTATTTCTCGTATCTTGATAAATATTCGGATGCAAGTGAGAGGAAAAACAATGTTAGAATTTTACTTGATGATATAGAACAGTTTGAGAAAGATAATGATAATCCTAATCTGACAGATTATCTGGAGAGAATAAGTCTTATGAGTAATATAGATGAACATAATTCTAAAAAGGATTATGTTTCAGTGATGACTTTACATAATGCTAAAGGACTTGAGTTTGATGTTGTTTTTATTGTAGGATTGGTAGAAGGAATTTTTCCGCATAGGAGAGTTATTAATGAGTTGCATAAGCGACCTCTTGGAATAGAAGAAGAGCGCAGACTTTTTTATGTTGGAATTACCAGAGCAAAAAAAGAGTTAATATTAACTTATACGCAGATTTATAAGTCTTATTATAAATCTTTCTCTGTTAAAAAATCCAGATTTCTTTATGAAATTTAAATACTTATATTCTGCTGAGCTGAAAACCAATTTCTGTACTTGTTTAGAATAAAATCATAATGATATAACTGATTGCCTTTAATTTCTTTAGAAACTATTTTTCTGGTTACTACAGAATTGAAGTTAAGAGTCTCAAAGTTATATAGTTTATTCGTTCTTAATAAAAAATAGTCGTCAGTATAAGTCCCGGCTGCGTGCGCTTTATAATTTATATATTTTAAATCAATACCAATTAAATCTATTTTGGAAGTTCCTATAAATCGAGCAAAAGCAAAAGCATTGGTTGCAACCGAGCCACCTGTTTCAAGCCCGCCAAAATCTCCGTATTTCTCTATTACTGTTTTTATTGGTGCATCATAATATTTTATACTTTTGCCGTATAAATCTTTTATGATTCTGTATGTATATGTTATGTATCTGTTCTTGAATAATTTCGGAATTTTAGGGAATGTTATTATGTCGAAAATTAAAGCAGTCTTTGATGTGTCAATTAATTTAAAGTCATAAAGATTCTCATATTTTGCGTCAAGACTGACAACAAAATCCGGAATTATATTATGCTTGATTAATATCCTATATGAAGTATCAACAGCAATTATTATTTTATTATTCTGTTTATTTAGTTTGTGTATCTCATTATCAAGAGAAGGTCCGGCGCCTATAATTATACTTTCTTTATCTTTATATTTATTTCTTAATTCTGACAATTTACCGGAAGTGTTAAAAAGTTTTATATTTTCTGCAATATTTCTTTCCCATAATTTTAAAAATTTGTTTGTAGTTAAATAGTTGCTGTAAATATTTGCTTTTAAGTCCAGAAGTTCAGAATATAAAAGTTTGAATATTGAAGGAAAAATTGTAAACAAAGGTTTATGCGGTATTATTGTTATCCTTTTTTTATCCGGATTTTTCATTTGCAGATATGTAATTAGATCCTCTATGTGTGAAAATTTATCATGAATTACAAAAAATGTGTTTTTATTTGATAATACTGAGTCTTGCACATTATTTATAAAAGTGGAAAATATACTTTTATCGTATTCATAAGCAATAAAAATACTTTTTGAAAATTTTTTCTGTAATTTTTGTAAAGTATACCCAAGCCCTATACCTAACAAAATAATAATTTCGTTGTCCTGCAGTTTGTATTCTTTGATTATTGTTTCAGCTTCTAATGAAGGGTTATATTTGCTGTGTAGATAAATATTATTATATTTAAGAGTATTTTCATTAGATTTAGTTTTTTCA
>CAYQNP010000227.1:0-8323 GCA_964418785.1 uncultured Spirochaetia bacterium
TATGAGATTAAAGAAGAAAAAAGGTGATGAAAAAAAGAAAAGAGCAAAAAAAGAAAAAAAAGTAGAAGAAAAAAAAACAACAAAAAAAGTAACAGAAAAAGTAAATAAAGAAAAAACTAAAAACAATAAAAAGAAAAAATAAAATTTAAGGTGGTGGTCAAAATGATGACCAGAAAAATAATTATATTGGCTATTATTTCAGTTCTTGCGTTTTCAGGATGTAATATTTTCGGTTGGCTGTATCCCGGCGGTTCAACATCTGGTGATACTACTGAATTAAAATTAGAAGGTGATATTGCTTTGCAAAAAGGCGATCTCGATACTGCTTTAGATTATTATGCAAAGGCGGTTTCTGCGGACCCTAAAAATTCCGCTGCAAGATGGGGATATGTTAAGACATATATCTTGAAAAATAATGTTCAGTTAATTATGCTTGCATCTAAATTTACCGGGGACCAGGACCCCGCTGATATAATCACTGCGTATGCTTCTACTTTAAATACTATGATGAATGAAATTATTAATTATGCTGCACCTATTGTAGAAGGTCCAAGTGATGGTGTTATAAGTCAATATGATATAAATGTTAACGGAACTTTAATGCTTGCTTATTTTATTCGGGGTTTTATCGGTAATGCAGATTCTAATCATGACGGGAACTATTTTAGTGCTTTAGGTCCCGGCGGCGGTGATGTTATGATATTCGATAATAATGGCCAATTTACTTATAATGCTAATGTTGTTAATATTGATAGTTTACAGAATTCTCTTGAATCTATGTATAATGATCTTTCAACTTCTGTATCTGATCCGTCAAATAATAGATTGTCGCGTTCAGTTGTCTCTAATATTATTGTTATTACTCACGATTTAACTGAAGATTTATTGTATGTTTATAAAATTTTTGGAGGTTCTTTCAATGATTTTTCTAAAGCAGTCAGTGCGTTGAATAATATTGCCCAGGGGTTACCTGATACTGAAGTCTTTACATCTTTTAAAAGCGATATTGATGCACGATATCAGGAAATGTCATCTTATTTAAATGGCGCTGAAATAGACACCTCTGTCTTAAATTATGATCATTTTATGATGGTTGGTTATAATATGAGCGGTTACAGTGGCGGTACCCCCAGTAAAACTTATGAGTGGACTGATTATGCGAACTTTAATAAAACTGCTTTTACAAATCATACTCCTATTGCAACAACTTATGAACCGGGAAAAACCAACTATCTTATGCGGTTAAATAACCATTCCGGAGATTATTTAACCAATGCTATTGCTAATTATGCTCAGTTTACAAATGATCTCAACTTTCTAAATGAGCTGTACAACTCTGTTCAGGATGTCTTTAATGATATTGCTAATGCAAATATGATTAAAAATTTAACAGGCGGATTGTAAAGTTTGTAGACATATCGTAAGGAGTTTTCTTTTATTATGAAAAGATTATTATATGTTATTATTATCTTTTGTTTGACTGTACTTACTAATTTAGATGCAAAATATACTGAACTTCCTGTAGAATATTCAGATGCTCGTGTTATGGGAATGGGTAATACTTTTACTGCTGTAGCAGATGATAAAAATATGCTATTCTTTAATCCTGCTGGTTTTGCAGATTACGGTTTAATTAAAACTTCAAAAATAGATGCAATTAAGGACCCTACTTTATGGAAACCAAGATATACTAACCTCGGAGATTTTACTTTTTTTAGTTATACTTTCGGTTTTGATACAAGTATTCTGGAAATGTATCTGGGCGATTTGAGCCCTTATGATTTTGTATCTGCTTTGATTTCAGGAGATTCAATTACAAATCTTGACGGCGGACCCCTTAAAAAACTTATTGATATGGATTTTTTTACTAAAGTTGCAGATGGTACTATTACTACTAATGAAGCAAGAATTGGAAACAGTTATCTTGTTCAATTGCTTTATACTACTTTCCATCCTACTTTCAAGGCAGAATTCCTTAGTTATGCGCGACATTACTTCGGTTTTGGTATATTCTCTTCCTCTGATTTGAGATTTCATGTAGAGCCAAACGGCTTATTATTATTTAATCCTGTTTTACAGGCTAAAAGCGACCTTGTTTTTCCTCTTGGTGTTGGTATGCATGTCCCGGGACATAAACGATGGAGTGTAGGACTTACTTTTAAATATTTTATCCGTGCCAGAATGAATATTGAAAATTTTAATGATGCTGTGGCTGTGCAGCAGTATTTTACTGGAGATTATTTTACTGATGATATAGATAAAGAAATTGAATCTAAATCCATCTGGGACCTTGTCTTCCACGGTATCGCTTATTCAACTACTGCAATAGAACAAATTAAAGTCGGTACAGGTTATGGATTTGATGTGGGACTTATGTATCGACCGTCTTATGCATGGAGATACGGTTTGCTGCTTTCTGATATTTATACCAGAATAAACTGGTGGGATGGAGCAGAACATTCTATAATTAAACCTAATTTGAGAATTGGTGCTGCTTATATGCCTTCTCTTAGTTTATGGGGTATATTTGAAGACCCTGTTTTTGCTGTGGATGTTGAAGACCTGTTTAATACTCAAGGTAAAAATTTCTTTTTAAAATGGCATTTCGGAACTGAAATGAAATTCTTGTTCAGAATTTTTAAACTGAGGGCTGGTATTCAAGACGGTTACCCTGCCATTGGCTTAGGCCTTGATTTGAGTTTTTATTTCTTGAGTAAAATCCCTTTATTAAAATATCTTAGACCTGACAGTATTTATTTCCCAAAATTCAATCCGAGTGATAAAGAATTTTTATCGAAAAATCCTTGTTGTTGTTGTACAACTGCTTTTCTGGCTCCCTTGCTTTATTCTCACTTTAAATTTGATATCAGTTATGCTGCTACTGAACTTGGGGTTCATCCCGGAGAGCTGGCAAGCTATCAGGTGCTTTTTAAATTTGCTTATACTTTATCTTATTTTTAATTCTTTGGCTTATGCGTCCCGGAAAATCTTATATATCTTTTTTCCGTATAATCGGAAATTTTGATGTTGAAAATATCCTTAAATTTCAAAGAAAGAACAAAGTTGTTATTGTAACAACTAAAAAAACTTATCCTAAAATACTAAATAAATTGAATGAAAATAATATCCCATTAATTATTACAGATAATTTTAAACCAATAAAAAAATTAATAAAAAAAAGCACTAAATTTAAGTATATTCATTCTGAAATTATCAGTGATAGATCAATTCATCAGGATATAGATTAATGAAAATTGCCGTTAGAATTCCAAACTGGATTGGAGATGCAATTCTGTCTGTTCCATTTATTAATTACTTGAAAAGCATTTATCCCGATGCAGATTTATTTTTAGTGGGAAGATATGCTCCCTTACAGGTATATGTTAATTTTCCGAATGTTAAGGAATTAATTGTTATTGATGATAAAAATAATGGAATTATTAAAACCGGTTTATCCTTGCGAAAGTATAATTTTGACATTTTTTACATTTTGGCGGATTCTTTATCCTCTGCTGTTATTGCTTTTTTAAGCAGTGCAAAGAAACGATACGGATACAGAAAAGAGGGACGGTGCGTCTTTTTATCTAAATCGTTAAAATTACCTGATTTTAAAATTCATAGAGCTGTAAAATATCTGAATATCCTTAAAATAAATAATAATATCTCTACCCCTGATTCGTTAACTTCTAATATTTATTTGACCAATCAAGAGATAAAACAGGGAAAAAATATTTTAAATAATGTTATTCACGATAGAAGCCGGAAGATAATAGGGATAAATCCTAATTGTTCGGCAGAGTCAAGAAAGTGGCCTTTTGAAAAGTTTGCAGCTCTTGCTGATATTTTGTCAGAAAAATTCAATGTGATTTTTTTTGGATCTAAAGATGAAACTGAGTTTGTAAAATCTTTAATAGACAGATGCAAAAAAAAATCTTCAGGATATATAATAAATCTTGCCGGCATGATAACAATTAGGGAGTATATTGCAGTTTTAAAAAACCTTGATCTTTTTATAACAAATGACAGCGGACCAATGCATCTTGCTAATGCTGTATTTACCCCTGTCATAGCACTTGAAGGACCTGCTGATATAAATGAAACAGGAGCCCTTAATAAAGATGCCTATATAAAGTATATTAGCAAACAGCTTGAATGTTCCCCCTGTGTAAAGAATATTTGTCCTTTAGGTCATAATAACTGTATGAAGCTTATATCTGTAGATGAAGTAGTTGCAGCAGTCAGTAATTTTTTTGATTAAATATAATACACACCCCTGAAAATTTTCCTTACTTTCCCTTCCAGATATGCTTCTAAGATATCATTATTATTTATAGAAAAATAAACTTTTAAAATTTCTCCGCCGGTGGTTTTTATCTTTACCGGACTTTCAGTACCTTTTACAATACTGCTTAAAATAGCAGAAGCTGTTGAACCGGTTCCGCAAGCAAGTGTCTCATCCTCAACCCCCCGTTCATAAGTCCGTACAAGTATATAATGTTTATCAATAATCTGAACAAAGTTCACATTAGTGCCGGCTGGTGCAAAAGTTTTATGATACCTGATAAAACTTCCCATATCTTTTACATTAATCCTGGATATATCATTAAAGAACAGCACTGCATGCGGCACTCCTGTATTTAGAAAAAAAAGATTAAACTTTTTGCCTTTATATTTTATTTGTATATCCTTTTTTAAATCAAAAGGTTTTGTTAATTTTACTTTTACACTGTTTTTTTTAATTGTTCCGGAAATTATACCTGCGAGTGTTTCAAATTTCATATCTTTTTTAACAATTTTTAAATCATTATAGGCAAATGCAGCAATACATCTTGCTCCATTCCCGCACATTTCTGCTTCGCTTCCGTCTGCGTTTATTATTCTCATTTTAAAGTCTGCTTTTGAACTATTTTCTACTAATAAAACGCCATCCGCTCCTACACCTTCTTTTCTGTTGCATATTTCTTTTGTAAAGGAAAACACTTTTTTCCCTTTTAGGATTTTTTTTCTGTTATCTATAACAATAAAATCATTTCCGCTGCCGCTATATTTGTAAAATTCCATATAATCTCCTTCTTAATTAAATAAATGCTTAAGAGCATCATCTATTGTGTCTATAAAGTAGAAATTCAAATCTTTCTTTAAATTTTCATGTATATCATCTAAGTCTTTTTTATTGTTTTTCGGGAGAAGTATATTTTTTATACCTGCTTCTTTAGCAGCAAGAACTTTTTCTTTAATTCCTCCGACAGGTAATATTTTTCCGCGTAAAGTCATTTCTCCTGTCATTGCAAAATCTGATTTAATTTTTTTATTTGTCAGTAATGAGTAGAGTGCAGCTGTAATAGTAACACCTGCAGAAGGACCGTCTTTTGGAGTGGCTCCCTCCGGAACATGTATATGAAACGATGAATTCTCAAATACTTTACAATCTATATTATATTTCTCACAATTTGCATGTAAATAACTAAGACTTATAGACGCAGATTCTTTCATTACATCTCCAAGTTTACCGGTTAATTTTAATTCGCCTTTACCCGACATTTTTGTGGCTTCAATAAATAAAATAGAGCCGCCTACCGGTGTCCATGCCAGACCTGTTGCAATACCAGGCATTGTAATCCTTTCAGCTACTTCTGAAAAGAACTTTTTAGGCCCAAGCAAGTGCTCTATTGTTTCCTGTTCTATTTTGTGAGGATATTTCTTTTTCTCAACTATTTTTCTTGCAATCTTTCTGCATATATTGCCGATTTCCCGTTCAAGATTTCTTACACCTGCTTCCCGGGTATATTCTTTGATAAGTTTTCTTACAGCCGAAACAGTAAATTTTATTTTTTTATCTTTAATTCCGTTTTCTTCAAGCTGTCTGGGAATAAGGTATTTTTTTGCTATTTTTACTTTTTCTTCAAGTGTGTATCCGGGTATTCTTAAAATTTCCATTCTGTCTAATAGAGCAGGGGGAATGGTGTCAAGCATATTTGCAGTGGTTATAAAGAATACATTTGTTAAATTAAACGGTACATCAAGATAATGATCAACAAAAGAGTTGTTCTGCTGAGGGTCTAAAACTTCTAAAAGAGCAGAAGCAGGATCTCCTCTGAAATCCGTTCCAATCTTATCTATTTCGTCAAGCATAAAAACAGGATTATTTGAACCGGCATTTTTCATCCCTAAAATTATTCTGCCGGGTAATGCACCTATATAAGTTCGTCGATGCCCTCTAATCTCGGCTTCATCGCGTATCCCTCCAAGTGAAATTCTTACAAATTTCCTGTTCATTGCTCGTGCTATTGACTGACCTAATGATGTTTTTCCTACTCCTGGTGGTCCTACCAGACAGAGTATAGGCCCTTTCATATCCTTTTTTAATTTTCTTACTGATAAAAACTCGATTATTCTTTCCTTTACTTTTTCAAGATCATAATGATCCTGATTTAATACTTTCTGAACTTTTTCAATGTCAAGATTATCTTTTGTTGATTTAGACCATGGCAAATCAATAAGCCATTCAACATAAGTCCTAATTACAGAATATTCTGCAAATCCCGGTTGCATTTTCTTCATTCTGTCCAATTCTTTAAATGCGATTTTTTCAACCTTTTCCGGCATTTTTGCTTCTTTTATTTTTTTCTCAAGTTCTTTTATTTCTTCCGGGAACTCATCGTCTTTTTCTCCTAATTCTTTCTTAATTGCATCTAACTCCTGACGTAAGAAAAATTCCCGCTGCTTTTTGTCTAAATCTGATTTTACCTTGGTTTGAATTTTTGAGCCTAATTCCAAAACCTGTATTTCTTTATTTAAATATTTTAGCACTTTTTCAAGGCGTTTCTTAACATCAAGTGTTTCCAATAAATCCTGTCGCTCGGCTGTCGTAATATTTATATTTGATGCTACTAAATCTGCTAATTTACCGGGATCTTCTATGTTCATTACTATTATCTGAAGTTCTTCTCCTATTTGCGGTATATAAGATGCAACACGCTGAAACATTGTAATTATATTACGTTTTAATGCATCAAGCTCAATATCATCTTTAATTATATCCTGCTCAATTGAAATTTTTGCCTTTATATACGGTTCTGTTGCCGTATAGTCTAATATTTTTGCTCTTGCAAGCCCCTGTATAAGTATTCTTACATTGTTGTTTGGAAGCTTTATCATCCTGAGAATTTTACTTACTGTTCCAAATTTATATAATTCATCCGGATTATAATCAATAGTATCCCCCGGTGCATTTTCATCCTCTGTAACTATGCAGATTAATCTGTCTGATATTATTTTTTCGTCTATTAATTTTATAGATTTAGAATTTCCTATCATTAACGGTGTTATCTGAAAAGGGAAAATGGTTAATTTTCTTATAGGAAGAATACCGATCTCATCTGGTATTTTGTTTTTTAAATCTGAATTTATATTCTCCACTCCTTCAAGAATACTTGCTTTATCGTCGCTGCTTATATCGGAAAAAAGAATGTCGTTATTATTCATTAGCGCTGTCTCCTTCTATTTTTATTTTTATTGAATTTGATTTCTTTTTAACTTCTGTAAAATAAGGTACAAATACTATAAGCATACCGTTTTTATAGGTGGCTTTTATGTTATCATCATCAATATATTTATCTTTATATTCTTCAAAAGAAACAATCTTTTCAAACTCGCCGTAATTTATTTCAACTTGTTTGCATGCCACTCTCTCAGGAATAGAGTAGTCTGGTCTTCTGCCTTTTATGTATAATTTCTTGTCCTGATATGTGATTTCTATGTCTTCCTGTTTTACTCCTGCTATCTCCATTTTTATTACAATTCCTTTAGATGTTTCATAAATATCAGTATTCGGTTTCCAGTGCGTTTCTGTAATCATTAGAAGCGGATTTTCATTAGAAAAAAAATCATAAAATATTTTTTTTATATCACTATCAAGTTTTGAAAAATTGTCAAAAAAATTATTATAATTTATCATAACACCGCCTCCTGATAATATATATTTATATAATTACAAATTGTTATATTGCAACTTTTTTCTGAGAAATTCTGCTGCCTTTTTGTACAACGATTCTTTTCCCCGCCCGTTTTGCGATCTGTTCAGTGCATAATTTACAATTTTCTGCATTCTCAAAAATGCAAATTTTATTGTCGTAAAGTTTGTATAACGGCCTGTATTTTGATGGTGTGTAGTTTGGCATTATAACATTTGCGCCTACCTGTAATGCTTTCTCTCTGCCTCTTGGGTCTATTGTACCCATTGCTGTAGTTGCCGGTATATTTGTATCTGGTAATAATAATCGCGTCAGTGCAATGACTCGTAAGGTGAGTTCAAAGGACCCTG
>CAYQNP010000228.1:0-13174 GCA_964418785.1 uncultured Spirochaetia bacterium
TAAAACTCCTTTTTTGCGCCGGAAGTATTTATTCCCGGAAAATCATTATAACCTTTAAACAATTGTCTCCCGGCAGTTTCTGAATTCATTAGAATTATCTTAAACTTTAAGTCTCTATCACTTAAATTATTAATCATTAATTTTTTACATATGTATTCTTCACCCAATTTTAAATCATTTATATATATTTTAAGAGGTTCAACTTTAAATTTAGCAGGTTTAAAATTCTTATAATTTATATGATTTTTTGATTTCTCTTTTTTTATTTTTATAAAAACTCTACTGCTTGCAGCAATACTCATAAAACCTGAAGATGCGACCTGCGCCTGCAGATAAAAATAATACTTTTGACCAAGATATTCTTCTTTGTCAGGTATAGTTAATTTTAGAGATACATTAGATTTACGGCCTGGCTTTATATTTTTTAATTTAGACGGATAGACAGTTATCCAACTCAAATCCGGTATTGGTTTTGCATTTTTATATATACCGCCTGTTTTGTATTTTTTTATAACAACATCTATATTTCCCGCAGATTTATTTTCAACTTCAAACTGCTGTGAAGAAATGATACCGAAATCATAAGTCTTTCCTATTTCAAGATTAGCAAAAGATATCTCACCCGGGCCGAAACCTATACCGGCTCTACCGTACAAAAAACCTGAGTTTATCAGCACAAAAAAAACTAAAACAAATATTCTTTTCATTCTATCTCCATTTTTTAAATTTATAATTTAAAACAAAATATTATCGACGAAGAATTCACACTTCGCCGATAATAAAACTTTATTTACTTTAAAGTTGCAGATATTGTTAATCGGCATGTAGGCGTGGCTGGAGAAGCAAGTCCTCCACTCGGCACAACATACCTCAACCATAACTGTCGTTTTGAAGCAGGGTCAACATTATCCCCGTTTGTACTCCATAATGCATTTCCAAAATGAGTGGCACTTGCATTTGAAACATCTGCAACAACAACATCTCCTGAATCAAAATCACTGTTTGTTGCCTGTGCATCAGACAAAGAATTAAATATTCCCTGTAAGACATAAGTATTCACTCCATTAGCAGTAGTTGTAGAATTCGTCCAACCTGACCCGAGACTTGCTACAGACAACTGAAATATTTCATTTGCAGCACCGGCATTTGAAACTATAATAGCATCAACCCTATTCGTAACAAAGTTAAACGATACGCCTGTAATATTCCAGTTACTTACGGTAGAAGCATTTGGGACCACAATGTCTGCTGATGCAACTACTGAAACCGTAATCCAGATATTCTGAGTTGTTTGTGCATAAGTTCTTCCACTTATAATACACAGCCCCAGAATTAAAACTAAAATAAGATATTTTTTCATAAAATATCCCTCCTTAAAAATTAATTTTCACAAACCTGCTTTCACCTCCTCTTTTGATTATTTCTTGTATAAGTCGCATTTTTATTATCTAAATAACAATTATAATATCTATGGCGACTGGGCATTTAACCTTATTTTGCTTCTATATTCTTTTGTAGATGATGTAATAGGCGGTGTAGTAATTCTTATATAAAGATAGACTACATCACCAACAGGCAAATTATCATCGACTGTAAAAACTTGCTCTTTATTAACTATGGTTGTCCATGTTGACAAAGCACCGTTAGGTGATGTTTTTACTTCTACTCTTATTTCATCTTTAGACAAAGAAACTGAATTAGTAACATCCCACACAAGAGGAGTTCCATAATAATTATTTGTAAAATCATCAATCTGACCAACTACTTTACACGGCAATGTTCCGTTATTGGATATATATGTAACCTGAGATGCTGTAGTAAAATTCAATAAGATATTTGTATAAAACAGATTGGTATTTGTAGCAAGAACAGATATAGTTCCAACAGTAGCAGAAGCCTCAACAGAGTACCAACTTTCATTGGTATATATCCCGGAACCGTCAAGTGATGTAATATAATAATAATATGTTCCCGCCGTCGGCGGAATATCTATAAAATTTGTTTTATTAACATCATTTGTCTGCCATATTACATCAGATATACTTAAATTCGTATAACCGACATTAGTTGAACGATATATAAAATATCTTGCAAAGTCAGAAGTAACCGCCGGTTTACTCCATATTAAAGTTACAGATGTAGTAGTTGAAATTGCTGTTGCAAAAGTAATCTCCGGCAGTCTCTCTGTGTCTGCTCCTTCTGTTATGTCAAACTCGCCGAATAATCTGTAGGGTTCTATATTTGAAAACTCTACTCCGCTTATCTTCCCCATTATACTGCTCTTTATAGTACTTCCCCACCAATTGTTGGTAAGTAAATAAACTGTTGTTACACTGTTTGATACATTTAATGTTATATTATTATAGATATTGTTTTTGGTAAATATCATATTTGTTACATTATCTTTTATTAAAAGACCTGTTCTGTTATTTGTAATTGAATTTAATTTTATATTAACAGATTTTACATTTGTCAACCATATACCATTTGTAGCGTTGTTAAATACCTCATTATATAATATATTTACATTAGTGATATCTGATAAATGTATACCATCTATAATATTGCTGTATATTTGATTATTAATAATATCAGCACCAGCAGGATCCCCTTCTATCCCGTAATTATTCGCAAATATAATATTATTAGAAATAAAAGTATCATTTATATTGTAAGACATCCTGATTCCGTATTCATTACTGTAAGAGACATTGTTCAAAATCTTATTGCCTGTTTTAGTATTATCCCACAGTACTATACCGGGAGTATTGTTAAAATTATGAACAGTATTAAAAGTAATATTATTAAAACTTCCGTATATACTTAATCCTCTATTTAAGTAATCATATATATTATTATCAATGATATTACAATAATCTCCATTAATATGGATAGCACTACATGCCAGAGAATAAACCATATTATTCGTTAAATTATTATTATCTGAATATATATATATACCCGCAGCATTTATACCTGTTGCAATTTCTGTAACTTCATTATATGAGATATTATTATGTACTCCTGAGACATATATACCATTCATATCATTTAAATTATTTGTACTGACAGTATTTCTTAAAACTTCATTTGTATTACAATTTTCAAGATAAATACCGTTTGCCAGTATATTGTGAATATTATTACTGTACAATGTTATATAAACAGAATCTTTTATCCAAATTCCGTTAGAACTTAAAGTTATATTATTATTTGACATTTTAGTATTATCACCATTTGTTATAAATACAGCATAAGTATGATTAGAGCAAAAAGTATTCTCATTAACAATATTGTTTGAAGTTATTATTCTAATACCCAATCTTTTATTAGAGCAGATAAAATTATTTGCAATAGTATTGCTTTCAGCAGAGCCAAGCAGATATATACCGCCAATCTGATTCTTAATTATTCTATTGTTATTATTAATACTATTTTTATCACCGTTATTTATATATATACCATAATCCTGATTATATCCGTATATAATATTACTCATAATACTGTTATTATCTGTGGTATCAATATCAATTATAATACCATAAAGCGAATTAGAATAAATGGTATTTTTCACGATATAGGTATTCTGAGCGCCGCTGAATAAACAAATACCATATTGAGAATTATTGTGTATCCTGTTAGATTTTACAACTGTATTGTCTCCGTATCCGATATTAATACCTCTGCTCTGATTAAGTCCCCAGATATTATTGCTCATTATAAAATTATTATCTGCCAAGTCTGAGTTTATAAAAACTCCATAAGATAAGTTTGAATATATATTGTTATTTGCTATAACATTATTCTCTGCTGAATTAATTAAATAGACACCGCTTGTCTGATTCTTTAACAACACATTGTTATTTATTATATTATTATCTGCATAATCAAGATTTATGCCGTTATCCTGATTTAACCCGTATATCGTATTTGATAATATGCAGTTATTATCTGCTCCCTCATCTCCAAGATATATTCCATTATTGTCATTTGAATATATTTCATTATTTATAATTCTATTGCTTATAAAAGTGCCTGTTGCATATATTCCACTATCTGTATGATGCATTATGTAATTATTTCTTAAAATATTTTTCTCACCGTTAAAAAATCTCATACCGGAAGATCCATTTCCATTTATAATATTATTCTCTATAACATTACTATATGCACCCACACCGAGATACATACCATATAATCCCTGAGACACTATCATATTATCAGCAACTTCGCAGCCTATTACTGTTCCTGATATATTAAATCCATACCAATTATTATTATATACCTTATTAGATTTAAAAACAATGTTATCAGCTTCTTCTAAATATACTCCGCCTTCCTGATTATTAAATATCATATTTGTCATAAAATAATTTTTATCACTATCATTATTATATATATATATACCATATTTTTCATTAGAACATATTATGCTATGCGCTATATAATTATTTGTGGCAGTGCCTGCAAAATATATTCCCTGTGTAAATTTACTGATATTCAAATTCAAAAGAAGTATAGACGAAGCATTTGTAATATAGAATCCGTAATTAAAACCCGCTGCATCTTTAATCTCCGGCTTTGTATTGGACAATGCTGTAAATACCATATATCCTGTATTGGCATTGGAATATATGTCTATCTGCTCTGAATAAGTGCCGGGGAATATGTATGTTGTTGCTACTGTTACTCCTCCACTCATCACATCAGCAGCATGATGTACAGTTTTAAAAGGATTAGCGAGATTACCAATATCACTATCATCACCAAATGGTGAAACATAATAAGGGCCATTATAGATAAAATATGATTCTTTCCACCCGATATCAGGACCAAGACCAAAATAAACATCTGAAACACCTGCTATATTTGTTCCGCTATCAACTGCAGGACTTCGAGCATTCATAATCGTAAAAGAAGTTACTGTCTCTATCATAGGATCTGTAAAAGCATTTCCTTTTCCCATAACAATACCGCCATTCGTGGGGCCACTAATATTACCGTAAAAATTATTATATGCAGAATAAAATATTCCCGTAGATGTGTTTTTTATTCCATACCCGGCATTAGATAAAAGTATGTTATTATACACATAAGCCGAGGAAGTAGTGCCGCCATAGATAGCATCTCCAGATACTGTGTCAAAAATAGTATTATTTACTATATTTATATTTGTAACAGATAAAAAAAGATAAATCCCGGAGCTATTATTGTCTCTTATTAAATTTCTTGAAATTTTTATATTATCAGCATAATATATATATATACCATAATTCTGATTAGTACCATATATAATATTACTTTCTATACTATTGTCATCACATGATTCTCCATATAAATATATTCCATATAAATTATTAGAATAAACACTGTTCCCAACAATTCTATTGTTAACAGCGGTATTATATAAATAAACACCAGCCGAGGAATTATTATAAAAACTATTAGAATAAACTGTATTAAAATCACCATCCCTGAGCCACAGACCGGAAGATGTATTCAAAAATATATTATTAAATCCTATAAAATTATAATTTGCATTCCAATCAAATACCTGTATCCCGCATTCATTAGAATAAGCAATATTATTAATAATATCATTTCTTTGTGCATCACCTATTATATATATTGCATTATTACAGTTCTTGATTTTATTCTGTTCAAACAAATTATCGTCTCCTGAATCAAGAACAATTCCATTCGTACTATTATATATAAAATTACTGAAAACAGTATTTGTTTTTGAATCACCTATAATATAAATACTATTAGAACAAGAATAAAAAGTATTACTTGTAATGGTGTTCCAATTTCCATTAGTAATACCTACTCCAATTATATTTGAATAAAATATATTATGAGCTATATAATTTGAATTTGGGGAATGTGATGAAATATGAATTCCTTTATATCCGCCTTTTATCACAAAACCAACAATGCTACATTTAAAAGAATATGAAAGATCTATTACATATTCATTAGAAACACCTGTTATAATACTATTTGTATTTATACTATTTGAAACCCATGACAGAGCTTTAATTTGTATGTTTGTTTTATGGGCTAAATTAAAAGATTCAGACAGAATACCTGCTGACACATAAATAACATCTCCTTTTTGAGCATTATTAATTGCTTCTTGAATAGTATGGTATCTATAGCCGGATGTAATATTCTTAGCAATCAGGTTCCCCGCATCAGGCAAGAAACCGGAATAATTAGTTGTTCCAACGGAACTTTCATATCCAACAACACCACTTTGTCCGGATGACGATGCATTATAAATATCATTTCCCATAGAATAATCATTGGATGTTGCTGTTGAATCAAAAATATCTGATTGTATCTTATAACTTCCATTAGACATTATTACTGCTCTGCCGCTTATGGGATATAAGTTAATAGCACATATTAAAAATAATATCTTCAGATATCGCAATTTAAAATCCTTTCAATATATTTTACTTATTTAGAAAATAAAATACAATATTCACGGAACTAACCGGATGTCAATGCAACAGGTATATATTTCCATTTATATCCTTTTTCCGGATCCACTTTAACATATTTCCAGTGCACTGCCTCCTGTGCCTTACCAAGAGTGTAATTCATAAGAATAGCTGAATCCTGCTTTTGTGCCATTCCTCTCCGTGATGAAGTCGTTAAAAAATCACCCACTTCGATATCGCCATTAGTATCAGTTACTTTAACATAGCAGTTTCCTACTGCATTTATGAGTACAATATCTTTTCGTCCCTTTATTCTACCTCTCTTTTTACCCTTTAAACCTCGTGAATTATAACTCAAAGAATACTTTCCGCCATAAACTCCTATAACTCGTTTATCTTTTGCCTTTGCAGATATAGTAACCCCATATAAAGGTTCCCCTGTATGTCCGGTGCCCGGATTAACTTGCTCATTCTCGCCAGTTAAAACCAATACATCTCCTTTTTCTACAATTCTGTTATCATTAGATAATTTCCCAATGTGGCTTCCTGTAAAAGCATTATATGATACTGTGGTCCCTGTAAAAGTAATATCTCCAATTGGAGTACCATCTCCGTCTGCAAAAGCAATTAAAGTATTAACACCAGAAGAAATATCTTCTCCACATTGTATTCTAATACCTGAACGATCTGTTGCATTCCCATCATTAAAAAAATTTGCTATTTCTCCGCTCATATTACCAACCACTTCAAATTTAGCTATAGGCGTACTTACACCTATACCAACATGCCCATTTGTAGCAATGGATATTCTATCTATACCTTTAATAGAAAAATATAATGGGCCACCTTCTATAGCAAGCCTGCCCCAACGATTTCCTACGCCATCGTCTTTCATTTGAAGAAATCCTAATCTTGTTGTATTAGCATACCACGAAAGTATAGGATCAAAAAAACCTCCGTTTACTTCTAATCTGAGTAAATCTGCAGATGTACTTCTTATGTGTAATAATGATAACGGAGAATCCACTCCAAGACCTACATGTCCATTTGTATAAAAAATATCATTTGTACTCTTATTCCAATATTGTAAATTCGATACCGCCTGACCGTTAAGTAAAGCTGAATTTAGAGCATACCCTACCGATACAAACTTCTCTCGAGGAACTAATGAAGTACCTTCGACATTTACATCTATATATAAATTTTCATTTGTAAATAAAGATGCTCTCAGATTAGTAAAAGTATAATGATAATATCCATTATTAACATTTAAAGATTGTGCCCCTGAATCCCATAACGCAACGCCGCCACTATCAACATTATATATACCAAATTGAAAACTACGAATACCATTAACAGGCACTCCGTTTTCAAATAATTTTCCCCTATAATTTATCATCTCTGGTACAGAAAAAAGATTTTGTCCTATCAATAAAAATAAAATTATAATTAATTTTTTCATCCTTGTCGCCTCCTTAATTATTCGACCAAATTCTTTCTCAGATCATTATAAAACTAACTCCATAATAAATAATATAACGATTCTCTTATCTTTTTCAAGCAATTATAAAAAATATTACCTCTCTTTTAGTAAAATGCAAAAATTATGCCAGCAAATTTGATTTTTAAGTCTATATTCTACTTTTTTTCTATTATTATCGACCTAATTTAACAAATCCGTTAGTTATTAATATTAAAAGCATAAAATTTACTCACTGGTATTAAAAATTTACCCACTTTCTAAAATTATACTTAAATAAATATAGATGGTAAGATTATACATTCAGACCGGATTAATACAATTTAATATTATCTATATATAATGTACCTTCTACAAATTCAGGTGTTTTACTGTTAAAAGCAGTTATTGCAACACCCGCTATATTTGTAAACACTTGAATATTATCACTAACATAGTCCTGTTCCCAATATTCCTCTACCCGCAAACTCGAAAAAGGTAATTTATACTCTTCCCATTTATCAGAGACTCTAAAATCCCTGTACCATATTTCCTTAATTTTTTCACCCGGCAAATATTCTTCAACTTCATAAATTTTAAATCTGAATTTCACATTATCAGTACCTTTCGCAGTAAACATCACACCATTATATTTACTAAAATTCATTTTTTTATATAACTCTAATAAAACATAACTTTTATATTCTTCTGTAGAATAACCTATTCTATAATCAATTTCGCCTATATGATTAGAAACTTTTTCTAAATCTTTTATAACCCGCAAAGTTATAAAATTATTATCAAGATTCTTTTTCTGCCATAATGAAAATTTTTCAAAATTATCTATTATTCCGTTAAACACTTCAGGCTGAATTTTTTTAGGAGCAGGCTGCTTAATCTCTGCAATTTTTACTATATTCTTTTTCTCTGCAGAACAACTTATAAATATCCATAAAAAAATTAAACTAATTACTATTTTTGCTTTCATATAAATATTGTCGGAAATTTATAAAATTTACTTTAATATTAAAAAAATAATAATTTTTATTGACAAAAAAAATATATAAATTAGACTATATTATTCATTTCTGATTATATCAGAAATGAAAAAAATATATAGGAGTTTAGTTATGACTAAAGAAGAGATTATTGAAGTAATTAAAAAACATATTGTAGAAAATCTTGATGATATTGATGAGAATGAGATTGAACCCCAAAAAGCATTAAGCGACTACGGTGCAAACAGTCTGGATATTATAGAAATAGTCTCAAGCTCGATGCGAGAACTTAAAATAAAAATACCGCGGGTGGAACTTACAGATATAAAAAACATAGACGAACTTGCAGATAAATTTTTACAATATATGAATAAATAATATGGGTAATATTTTAGATTATAGTTTAGCAGATTTTCACTATAATGATAATCCTGATGTTCTTTCTCCGCCCGAAGAATTTGAAGAATGGATAAATAATGATAAAATAAAACGAAGTTTCAGTTTTTTTGAACAGCAGTTACTTGCTGCGCCGAAAGCAGAAACAGAAATTTTAAGTAATATAGACAACAAAAAAAGAAGAGTCATAAATCTGACTTCATACAATTATCTGGGATTATCTTCTCATCCTGAGGTTATAAAAGCAGTAAAAGAGGGAGTTGAGAAATACGGTATGGGAGCGTCAGGTGCACCTCTGCTTTCCGGTACATTTGATTTACACACTAAATTTGCCAGAATGTTAGCAGAATTTAAACAAAAAGAAGACTGTATATTATATTCAAGCGGATTAGGCGGAAATTACGGTGCTATTCAGGGCATTTTGAGAAAAGGCGATGTTTTTATTTTAGATGAAAAATGCCATAAAAGTCTTGTGGATGGCGGTACCTTATCCGGTGCTAAAATGCTGTTCTTTAAACATAATGATATAAATTCCCTTGAAATGATGCTTGAAAAAAGTAAGGGTAAAAGAACTCTTGTTGCTGTCGAAGGTGTTTACTCAATGGATGGTGACCTGGCAAAACTTCCTGAAATTGTAGAAGTTTGTGAACAGTATAATGCAAAAATATATATTGATGAAGCACATTCAACTTTAATGTTCGGTAAAAACGGAAGAGGTGTTGCGGAACACTTTAATGTAGAAGATAAAATTGGTGTCAGTTTCGGAACTTTAAGCAAATCCTTTGGCGGGGTCGGCGGGTTTGTATGCTCTAACGCCAGTTTAATAAGATACCTTAAATGCTATTCTTCCCCCTTTAATTTCTCCTGCGCTATTGCTCCGCCTATTGTTGCAGGTCTTATTAAGGCACTTGAAATAGCTACCCGTGATTCTTCTTTAAGGGATAAACTGTGGGAAAATACTAACTATTTTAAGAAACAACTGCTAAGTATGAATCTTAACTTAGGTGATACTGAATCTCAGGTTATTCCTATCATAATAGGTTCTGACGGCGAAAAATTATTCCAGATGGCTGCTGAAGTACAAAAACGGGGTTTATTCCTTCAACCTGTTGATTTCCCGGCTGTGCCTGCAAATGCCAGACGATTCAGAATCTCTGTGTCTTCTCAACTTACTAAAGATATGATCGATGAGGCTTGTAATATAATTGAAGATGTTATTGTAAAAGGTTTAAAAGAATAGATTATTTTATGGACTATAATCAACTTTTAAAAAAATATAAGAAAAAAAAGATTATATCTGAAACTGAAATTCCCTATCCGTTGAATTATAATATACAGGACATAGAAAAAATAATTCCTCATAGGGAACCGTTTTTGCTTATAGACAGACTAACCGGATTAGACATTAAAGAAGAAACAATAATCGGTGAAAAATTTATAAGCAATACTGACCCTATATTAAAGGGACACTTTCCGGATTATCCTGTATATCCGGGTTCATTACAGTTAGAAATGACAGGCCAATTAGGATTATGCCTTTCATATTTTATTTTTAACAATACTTCCACTATTCAAGAAAATATTAAACCTCTAAATATAAGAGCAACTAAAATTATCGGAGCAATATTTCTCGAGCCTTTATTACCGGATAACAAAGCAGTAATAATAGCAAAAAAACTGGAATATGATTCTTTTTTTGGGACTATAATAGGACAGGTGATATCTAATAATAAGATATGCAGTGTCTCTATAAGTGAAGTCTGCTTTTTAGATTAAAAATGGATTTTTTTTATAATATAGAAAAAAAACTGCTTAAAGAAAAGATATATTTCTGCGCCACTGATACTCCGGTATCTCCTGATTGCCTCCACCGGAAAGAACTCCTTCACATAAAAAATGCTAATGAAAAAAGACAAAAAGAATATGCAACTGTAAGACAATGTGCAAAGAAACTATTATCCGCTCTTAATATAAAAACAGACTATATATTATCAGATGACAACAATGCACCTGTCTGGCCGGATGGGATATGCGGAAGTTTGTCACATTCAAATACAGCCTACTGCGCTGTTATTGCAAAAAAGGAAAATTATAATTCTATAGGTATTGATATTGAAGACAGAAGCAGAAAAATCAGTCCCGGCGCAATTAAATTTTTTCTAAATCCTGATGAAGAAAAATTTATAAACAGAATTGATGATAATTTTGATTTAATTATTAAAATTATTTTTTCTGCCAAGGAATCGATTTTTAAACTTATTTATCCGCTTATCAAAAAAAAATTTTATTTTAAAGATGTATCTGTTTTTCCAGATTTAGCAAATCACTCTTTTACATATAAAATAAACAATAATCTGTCAGAATATTTTATTAAGGATAAAACTCTTACCGGAAAATTCTTTTTTAATAACAAATGGCTTATAACTATTACAGTTATATAAAGTTCATAAAGTTTTGCACCGTCCCCATTTTTTGCTTGACATATATTATTTTGTACATATATTAAATATCCTATGAGTAATGATATTATATTAGAATTAAAAGATATTTTCTTTACTGTTGAACACTCAATTATACTCAAAGGTATAAATTTAAAGGTTAAAAGAAATCATATTCACGGATTATTAGGGCAAAACGGGACAGGGAAATCAACTCTCGGTTCTCTGATAATGGGGATCAATAATTACAGAAATCATAAAGGCGACATAATATTTAACGGGAAAAGAATAAACGATTTTTCGCTTTCCGAAAGGGCAAAAGAAGGAATAAGCATTGCTCTTCAGATACCGCCGGCTTTTGAAGGAATAACAGTAAGGGAGTATCTGAACATAGGGAGACGAAATAAGGAAATGAGTATTGATGAAGCACTGAGACTTGTAGGACTCACCCCAGCCCAATATCTCAATAGAACAGTAGATGAGAATTTAAGCGGCGGGGAACGAAAACGAATAGAACTGGCTTCTTTATTAATGGTAAAGCCTGATTTTGCAATTTTAGACGAACCTGATTCCGGGATAGATTTTCTATCAATAAGCGACATTATAAAATACATAAGACATTTACATCAATCCGGCTCAACAATTCTATTAATTACACACAGAGAAGAGATCGCTGCCATTGCAGACGAAACAAGTTTAATCTGCAGCGGTATTATTTTAAAAACAGGCAAACCGGAAACAATTACGAAATATTTTATGAAGAAATGCGAAGAGTGTAATCATACAAACAATCCTGATGAAAAAGATTTAGAGGAAATTAAAGATGAATGATTTTAATATAGATTATTCAAAAGAAATAGAGACCCTAATTGATGCATACGAAAAAAGCGGCGGAAAAAAAGAAAATCTGTTAAGCAAAGAATTTGCAAGTCTTATTGTAAACGGGCACAAAGTACTAAATGTAAACAATATAACCGGGATACAAATGAGTGTAATAGAAAGTACTGACGAACATGTTAAGCTAAAAATAGAAGTCGATGAGAACATAAGATTCAAATTTCCGATTCACATCTGCATGGGACATACCAAACCTGAAGGAACACAAAAAATAATATCTGAGTACTATATAGGGAAAGATTCAGAAGTTGAATTCATAACACATTGTGCCTTTCCTGATGCAAAAAACCTGTCGCACATAATGACTTCAACAATGTATATTGGTGAAAACTCAAAAGTAACATACAGTGAGACACATTTTCACGGAAATACTTACGGTGTATATACAAAACCCAAAACAAAAGCCTACCTGCAAAAAGGTGCTTTATTCAACAATTTATTTAAACTTATAAAAGGCAGAGTCGGAGAACTTGATATAGAATTTGATGCTGAATTAGAAGAGAATGCAGTAACAGAATTAAACACTAAAGTATACGG
>CAYQNP010000229.1:0-6031 GCA_964418785.1 uncultured Spirochaetia bacterium
ATGGGGAAAGATATACTGATTATTCAACACAATAGAGCCAAGTTGAATTGAAGTTATTTTCAACCCTGCTGCATTATTAGTTACAGCAGATACAAGTTCATTATTCAACCACAATTTACAACCATCATACCCGAGATAAATTTCTACAGAATACCACTTATCAAAGTCGAGAGATTCAGTCAAAGCCCCCCTATGTTCTGAACTGCCGGGGTCATTGCCTTCAGCCTTAAAATTCGTATCATAACATATTAATTGCAATTTTCTATTTGAGAACATACTCAATTTAAAAATAGAGAAATTAAACAACTGTTTTCCGGCACGGGCAAGAACCCAACCGTAATTTGTTTCTTTAACAGAAAAAGGAACTTTACTGTCTATTTGCAAATCAAAGCGTATATATACAGGCAAAGGTATATCAAGAGACTGATAATTTATATAACAATTAGAAGCAGAAGAAGTTTCCAGGAAAGAGACAGAATGAGTCAAATCAGTAGCAGGTCCCCAAAAGGCTGTTCTAATTTTATTAGGAGAATTTAAGTATTGAACAATACTTGCAGAGGCATCATCAACATTAAACTTATTCCAGGAATAGATAATGCTGTCTGTTTCAATGGTCTGCATATCCCAACGGACTCCGTTTTCAGTATTTCCAACACCGCTCCAGATTCTCCAGGTAATACCCTTTAATTCTTTCAGTTTATCCATATCTCTGCGCATAGTACTATTCCAGTTCCATATAATTCCGCCGCCGTATAAATTCTTTGAAATAACACCTTTCTCATTTGCAGTATTTATATAAACAGAAGTATCACCTTTAAGAGAGACTGTTTGCATTAATACAATTAATATTAAAAGATATTTCATCAACAACCCCTGTAATCTATTTAAAGACAGATGCAAGTGCTGAAGTAACACCGATTTCAACTATTGTATATTCAGCCATATAAGGCAGATTTTCACAATCCACAAACTGATACAAATCGGGATACGATTTTTCAGACGGAACGAAAGCATCTCTAATCCACTTATTTCCCACATATCCGTAATCTTTATAAGACGGGCCGAATATAGGCAATCCCGGAACAGGTTCTTTCACATTATCATTTATTGACTGTTCTGACAAAGGATGCAAAGGATATCTTTTGCCTATTCCGGTAATAAAACTCATAGATAAAGGGTTTAATCCGAGTTGATATTCAAGACTTTTTTTTGCATAATCGAGATATTTTTTGTTTTTAGTAAGGAAATAAGTTATAGCAAACAGGTATCCGTAACGCGAAGTCACTCCTCCTGAGCCGAAAGCTATAGGCATATCAGACCATTTAAAAACATAATAAGCATAATCTTTAGAGTCATTAATCATTCTGTCAGCATTTTCTTTAAATTTTTTAACAAACAATTTTTTCAAATCAGGGCGGGCAGATTTTGCTGTTGCGTATGCTAAAGTTGCCCGCCACTGGCCTACCCCTGCTTTTATTCCCTGCAAGGAACCTTTATAATAAACATTTCCGTCCCTATACTCATCTTTTCTTTTATACCAGCTGTACTTTAAAAAATCTGTTTCATACTGTTTATTTCCTGTAGAATTAAAGAGTTCAGCTGCTGCCCAGGCTCTATAAGGCGTATCGTCCTTTTTAGTAGGATAACCTCCTGTTTTAATTGCAGGCTGTCCTTCTGCTTCGCCAGGATTCTTAAATCCGTTTTCAGGAATTGTTTTCGGAAATTTTTTTAAAAACTTATAAGATTTCTCAGCTGCTTTTAAGCACTTATCAGCGAACTTTTTATCATACTTTTTAAAAACTCTATATGCCTGAGCCCAAACAGCAATACTTTTTGCTGTAGTCTCAGTAGTAGGGGCACAGATATATAAAGTATCAATATCATTATCCGGCATAGCATGATTAAATCTTGCGGTAGTAACTTTATGATACACAGCGCCGTCTCTTGTTTTCATTTTTAAAAGCCATTCAAGTTCATACTTTATTTCATCGAGGTAATCAGGGATTTTATTTCCGCTTTCCGGGATATTAAGTTCACCATCTTTATATTTATCCGGCTGAAACTCATAAATAGTCATTAAATTTGCAAGGGCTTCAGTAGCGGTTTGAGTATATCTGTTATAATCTCCTGCATCGTGCCAGCCGCCGTTCATATCAAAAGACTGCCCTGTACGCAGGCCCACAGTATTTAATTTTGACTGAGCAGCACTCCAATGTACAACAGCAGGGGAAAAATGACAAATTTTATGTTTAAATCTTTCATCTGCAAACGGAGGTTTAAGAGCCATTCCGCATCTTTGATAATAGAAAGCACGAGTAACTGTTTTAAATACATTCTTATATATATCATTCTTTATAACAAAAGGTACAGATTTTCCTATATCAGGGACATAAACATAAAACTCACCTTTACTTTTCAGGCTTGAGAAATCGCCTTTCATTACTTCTTCACCACTCAATAAATCCCGTTTAGTTACAAGTTTTAATTTACCCTTATATACTGTTTTATCTGTTTTAACATCCTTAATAGAGAAACTACTAACATTAAGACGCACCGTCCCCATAGTTCCCAACCAGCCGCCGACAAAAAATACTTTTTTATCAGAAGGCAAATACCCTGCCTGATTCACTTTTATGAAAGTTGTGGTATTAGTATCATTATAAATAAACTTTAAATTTTTTTCAAGATTATCTCCGAGGTCAAGGATACGCAAATTATACTCAGTTCCTTTTTTAAACTGTTTTGGAAATTTCAGATAGATACTCATCTCTTTTGAAACAGAGACGAAATCCGCCCAGGTAGGATAAATTTTAATACCTGTATCGCTGACAGGGGTATAGTCTTTATAGACTCCGCCTTTTATTAAAAAGTTTCCTTTATCCATAATATATTCTATTTTAGGAGCGCCTTCTACTTTTATACGCAGGATATCCGTTGTCAGCGGCAAAATTTCTTTAACAGGCACTTCTCGTATAAGTTCTTCAAGAGGTCTGTCACCTACAACCCATTTTATATCAGCAATATAAAATTCTCCTTCTGTACTTTCCTGTCCCTGGAAACCGAATCTTGTGATTTTCTTTGGTTTTAGAGCATGTTCCTGTCCATATGGATACAAATATATCAAATCTTTTAAATAGAAATAATATTTTTTCCATTTTCCGGGGACAATAGTTATAGACTTAGTAGAATACATAGCCCAAACAGGCCAGGTTCCTTCAAAGATAAAGCCTTTCACTTTCATAGATTTAGTTTTTGCTTTTGCCCAGAAAGATATAGCATAAGCATTAGGATGCGGATATTCTGTTTTAACATAAATATTTGCACCGGTTCTTTCTTTTTTAGAACGGCGCAGAGAAATTTCTGCAACTACTTTCTGCGACAATTCCCGTCTTTGTTTTTCAGAGATTTCCGGATACTCATTTTTATTTAGTTTAATCATTTCATCAGACACAAAAATATTACAGACAGGGTCCTGATCTTTTTTCCACTTAATTGCCCCCATTTCAAAATCATCAATAATTAATTTCTGGGGATCAACCTGCACATCACCTATATTTTTAGACAGGCAGTAATCCGGGAGCATAAGGGTTCCGTTTATAAGAGATATAAGCAACAAAGCAATAAAATAAAACATCACATCCTCCTATTTAATAATTACCATATAACCTATTTTTTTTCTACCCGAGTTTGGGGGAATTGTATTAAACTTCCAGCGAATCCATTTAACATTTGCCGGAGACGGTTCAATATCCATCCAATCAGATGTATTATTATAAGAGAAATCAGGTGTTGTATTAGTAGAGACTTGAATAACAGCGTCATCAAGAGAATAAGCGCTATTACTTTTATAAACGACCCAATTTCTTTCTATTTTATCAAATATCACATTATCAACAGACGGATTTGTTCCGGTATTAGAATAAGAAATAACATAATGTATAGTTGCACCGGGGATAGCCTGAACTTCAGAGCCTGCGCGCGTAATATTACTTATTTTTTTTGACAAAGAGAGAGAAGCAGGTCCGAGAGTAAACTCAAAAGCTCCCATATCAACTATATTACCGCCGCCGGGAGGCACAGGGTCTGCAGGGTCACCTGCATTTATACAGAGACTTGCATTCGACAGATGCAGAAAGTTAGTTGTTCCCAATATTTGAGAAACGAAAACCGGATTTTTTGAAAACGAGCTGATACCGGCAGAACATCCGCTATAATTTCCGCCTCCGTCTGATGTATTTGTATTGTCGACAATATTATTATTTCCGTATACACAATTATATTTATTAGAGAAAGCACTGCTGTTATCATTTCTTATACCTTCGCTTTTATTCCACACAATAATATTATTTCTAACATATACATTCTCTGACGGAGTTCCTGTAAAAAGAATACCAGCAACAGGGTTAGGCCCGTTACTATATATAGTATTATTTAATAAATACACATTGGTTGCTCCGTCAAAATCCACTCCGGCATGACTCCACGAATTATTTTTAAAAATTATATTTCTATAATAGTATGAATTATTTGCTGTACATCTTATTCCGCTCCGATTTCCATATAAATAATTACTCTGAACAACATTACTAAATTTCGAAGCATCTTCTATACCATTCCCATCACCGCCGATATCGTAATTTGCCACTGTATTCATAGTTATATTATTTGCAAAAGCATAAGAAGTCAAAACAACAGCAGCATCGCCGCCTGACAACAAGTATTTAATAGAATTATATGCAACATAAATATTGGTTACATCATTAAGATAGACAGCTCTTGAGCGATTTGACATAAAATAATTATTCACGGCTCTATTATTTCGTGCCTGAAAAAAAGTAAGACCTCCTGATTTAAAAAAAGTATTATTTGATATAACAGCACCTCTTACTCTTAAAGAACAGCCGTTATTACTTATTTGAAAATTATTATTTAGAATCTTAACATTTGTAGCAGGAGCAGAAAAATAAACAGTATAATCTGCCGGAGCATACATTGAATTATATTGAAAATTATTATTGAGTAAAAAAATATTGGTTAAGCCGGTTGATTCTATAGCGCGGGAATTCATATTTCTTATAAAGTTATTATTAGATATAAAAATATAATTAGGGTAAAAACCGCCGGCGCTGACAAGAGAAACTGCTCTGCCGCTATTTGAATAGAAAGTACTGTTTTTAATAAAAACTTTTCTGCTTCCTTCTATTCGCACAGCAGCAAAGGCAGCACTTTTTACAGTTATATTTTCTATAATATTTGAATACGAATACTTTATAAGCATACCATATGCCTGATTTTTTGTATGAATAACCGGAGTATAAATATTGCTGGCTTTAAAAATAATATTTGTCATATACATAAGAGTACACGAAGTATAATTAGAAAAACTGTCAATAATAACAACAGAATCACCTTTTTTAGCAGCATTTAGAGCATCCTGAATATCAGTTGCAGCAGTTGACGGAGTAGCATACGGGTAAACAGGGTTCTGAGTATAATAAGAGACATAATGTATATTTGCCGGAATTACAGTACAGCGTATAAAATTAGTCATTGAGATATAGCCCGGACCGTCGTTAGTATAATCGCCTATAGTACCGCAGTAATTTGTTCCGTTATCCCCAATATAATTTGTTGCTGTTGAAGTTCCGTTTCTTGCTCTGAAAGCGATCCGCACTTCAGCATAAGAATAATCAGCAGCGCTCTGGGGGATCTGCATTACAAGTCTATTTGTAAATTTTGAATTATAATTAAGTGTAAAAGAAGTAATAACCGTACCATCTAATTTTTCAAATTGGAAAGACCATGGCGATGCTGCTCCAGCACTGTAATTTGTTTCCATTATATACATTTTAAAAATATCTTTGTGATTTCCAAAATTCTGAAAAATATTAGTAAAATAAGCATAAGCACCACTGTAGTTACTTTTACTGTCAGGCAGAGAAATAAATGCACCTCCATCATTAGAAGCAACTGTATTAGTACAAAAATTTGACACAGAAGAAAGATTTGCTCCGTTAACATAAACATTGTT
>CAYQNP010000230.1:0-17693 GCA_964418785.1 uncultured Spirochaetia bacterium
GGAATCCGTTCGGAATGACAATGAGAGGGGATTCCCGGAATGACAGTGAGGTGGGCTTTGCTATTGCAGATGGAAAATTGGGGACGGTGCAATACTTTATATACATTATATTATATGCCAAACCTGAAATTTTGGCTACAATTATCTCGGGCAAATGATTATTCGACTCTACAAAAAACACAATGTCTTCCTCCGTCCCCACAAAGTTTATACTGTTTTGCACCGTCCCCAATGAACTATATAATATCAGGATCAATTGTCTCCTTGTGATAATCATCAGCAGTCTCATTTTCTACATCTGAAGCATTTTCATCCACCATACCTTTAATCTCTTTTTTCTTTATAACCTCTATTTTCTGTTCTGCTTCATCTAACTTTTTCTTTAAAAACTTACTTAACTTTATCCCTTCTTCAAACATATTAATTGCATTATCAAGATCAAAATCACCGGTTTCAAGTTCTCTAACAATTTCTTCTAATTTATTCATAGCATCTTTAAATTTTAATTCCTGTTCCATAATTTACTCCTTTTATATTAAAATAGAATCATTTGCTCTTCTTCATCAGCAGTTTCGTCAATAACCTTACAAATCAACGCACCGTCCCCTAACTTTATTCTTAATTTATCATTCTTTTTCACATCTTTTGCCGATTTAATGATTGTATTATCTTTTATTTTATAAGTAATACTATAACCTCTTGACAAAATCTGAAAAGGGCTCAGCAAATTTAACTTATTTACGAGATTAAGGAATTTATTTTTCTCCTGTTTCACAAAATTAGCATAAGATTCTACAAGTCTGTGAGAAAGAAATTCCACTTCTTTTTTTTTAGGTTCAACAACATTATCAAGATTATGAACAAATTTTTGAAGCAGGAGATTAAATTCATTTTTTTTAGGTTCTATAATGTTATCGAAACTATGGACAAATCTCTGGAACAGCAGATTAAATTCGTTTCGTTTATTAACCAATAAGTTATTAGAAATATTTTCAAATCTGTCATAGGCTCTATCGAGGCGCAAAGAAAATTCGCCGACAATATCATTTACAGTATCAAGCAGACGATTCTGCAGCGAATCAATATTATCAACAAGTTCCGACTTAACCGGAGTAATGATTTCAGCGGCAGCAGAAGGAGTAGGGGCTCGTTTATCTGCGACAAAATCTGATATAGTATAATCAATCTCATGTCCGACAGCAGAGACGATAGGGATTTTCGATTCGAAAATAGCACGGGCAACCACTTCTTCATTAAAAGGCCATAAATCTTCGAGGCTTCCGCCGCCTCTACCTACAATTATAACATCTACAGGGAAAAATTTATTAAAAACTTTAATTCCTTTAGCAATGGTTTCAGCGGCTCCATCTCCCTGAACTTTACTCGGATAAAGTAAAATATTAACATCAGGATATCTTCTATTTATTACTTTTAAAATATCTCTAAAAGCAGCACCTGTAGGAGAAGTTATAACTCCTATTTTAGAAGGAAACTCAGGTAAAACTTTTTTATATCGTTCATCAAACAAACCTTCTTTAGAAAGTTTTTCTTTCAACTGTTCAAAAGCAAGCTGCAGGGCACCTTTTCCTTCGGGTTCTATGTGCTCAACAAGCAAATTGTAAGTACCTCTTTTTTCAAATACCGAGACAGTACCGAATGCGATTATATTTATTCCGTCTTCTATTTTAAATTTTAAACGAGAATAAGCATTACGAAACATTACACAATTCAGTAATGCATCACCATCTTTCAAAGAAAAAAAATAGTGTCCCAATGAAGAAAGTTTTGCATTTGAAATTTCACCTTTTACATAAATTCTGGTGAAAGATGTTTTCAATATTCTTTTTATGTTAGCAGTAAGTTCTTTAACAGAATAGACTTTAACTTCTGATTTATTATTTACAACAGATTCCACTATTACATCCTTTCAGGAGCAGTTATTCCTACTAAATCAAAACCATTCTTAAATATTATTTTACAGGCATTAATCAAGAATAATCGGGCATTTATTAAATCCTGTTCTGCATCCAGGACCCTATGTTCTGTATAAAACTTATGGAAAGCAGCAGCCAGATCCAGCAAATAATTAGTAACCAGATTAGGCTGAAATTTTTCTGCTGCTGTTTTCAAGACTTCCGGATAATCAATTAGAATTTTCATAAGTTTTCGCTCTTCTTCATTATTGCCTATAAGAGACAGATTAACATTATCCAGATTATATTTTATTCCTTTTTCATCTGCTTGTTTAAATATATTACAAATTCTTGCGTGAGCATACTGTACATAAAAGACCGGATTTTCATCGCTATGCTTTTTTGCCAGTTCAATATCAAAATCCAGATGAGAAGACACAGATCTATGGAGGAAGAAAAATCTTGCAACATCAACACCTATATCAGCAATCAATTCCCGCATCAGGACAAATCTACCAAGTCTTTTTGACATTTTCACTTTTTGAGAATTTTCAATAAGATTAACCTGCTGAACAATAAACACTGTAAACTGTTCTTTGTTATAATCAAGGGCCTCAACAGCACCTTTCATTCTCGGGATATAACCGTCATGGTCAGGTCCCCATATATCAATAAGTTTATTAAAGCCTCTTTCAAATTTGGTTAAATGATACGCTATATCTACCAGGAAATAAGTATAACTTCCGTCATCCCGAATTATAACTCTATCCTTTTCATCGCCGAAATCAGTTGATTTAAAAAACAGTTTTTTATCCTGCTCGTATATTAAATTTTTCTGTTTTAATATATCCAGACACCTGTTTATGGTATCAGAATCTCTTAATTTCTGCTCACTGAACCAATTATCAAATTCAACATTAAAATTCTTTAAATCTTCTTTCTGAGAAGACACTATCTTCTCAATAGTATAATCCCGCAATTTAAAAATCTGTTCCTCTTCAGAGAGGTTTTCAATTTCATTATAAAGATCACTATTTAAAACTTCGCGGGCAATATCTTTTATATATTCGCCGTGATATCCGTCTTCAGGGAACACAACATTTTCTCCGAGAATTTCTTTAATTCTGTAAAGAACAGATTTACCGAGCAGATAAACCTGTTTTCCGGCATCATTAATATAATACTCTTTAAAAACCTTATTCCCCTGAGCAGCCAATAATTTTGCAAGCACATCACCGACAGCAGCAGCGCGGGCGCTTACAACATTTAAAGGTCCTGTAGGATTAGCACTTACAAATTCCAGAATAATATTTTCCCCGGACTGATTGTTATTTATTCCGTAATTCTCTTTTTCTTTATAAATAGTCTGAATCTCTTCCACAAGTCTGTTAGAAGATATAAAAAAATTCAAGAATCCGGGTTTAACAAAATTTATATCTTTAAAAATATCGTACTGTCTGCTTTTAAGTGTTTCAAATACTTTCTCGCCGAGAGCAATAGGATTGGTTCTTAACTTTTTAGCCAGATACATAATAACAGGGGATGCAAAATCCCCGAATTTTTCTTTAGCAGGTTTTTCAATTTCAATTTCGTCGACAGATATATCAATACTATTTTCTTTTAAAACATCTTTTAAAATGATTTTAATCTCTTCGCGCAAACTCATAGCATTATCCTTTTTTTTAATATTCTTTTATAACCGGGATAAAGATTTTTTCTCCAGGATAGATTAGATTAGGATTTTTAATTTTCTTGCCGTTAGTCTTATAAACACCAACCCAGCTGTAAGGATTTTTTAAATATTTTTTAGATATACTCCAGAGAGTATCATTCTTTTTTACAGTGTATAAAATTATTTTAACTTTTGCTTTTTTTCTTCTTTTCTTTAATGAAGGCTTTATAAGCTTACTGATTTTCAACTGAAGTTTTTTCTCAACCTGATTTAATTTTGCAAGAGACATCTTCTGCTCTTTCCGTATTTTAATCAGCTGTGTTGTGATACTCTGTTTTAATCTCATTGTATTTGTGCGTGCTTCTTCAAGTACAGAAAAATATTTTGAATCAACTAATTCCTGAATAGCATCATAAGTAAGTCCTTTTTCATTAAGAACATACTTAATATTATGTTGTATTTTATAATTAAAAAATCTTTTTATTTTTCCTTCGAATAAGAGAAATAAAATTAAAGCAATTGTCAAAAGAATCAAATTATTAAGGAGAAGATATTTCCAGATAGGGATACTTTTTGAAGTTTTTTTCTCAACAGTTTCAGATACAACAGGCAGAGGAGACTGATTTTCAGATTTTGATTTTATATTTTTCTTTTTAGCTGCAGGTTTTGGTCTTGCTTTAGATGCAGTAAAATGGGGCACAAGTTTTTCCGGAACAATTTCAACTTTTCCTGTTTTTTTGTTCTTTCTTAATTTAGACTGATAAGTTTTAGGAGTAAAAGTACCGAAACGGGGAAAACTTATTTTATCATTTGTTGCTATGCTGTATTTTATTAATGAAAAAAAACCGTCTATAAACTCTCTTGCATCATCTATTTCAAGATTATTTTTCTTTGCAAACTGTTTAACTAATTCATCATATGTCATTTTATATTTGTTTCCTCTATAAATTTTTTATCGGCATCAAAATGCATTTTGCCGTTTTTATTTTTATAAAATTTACCAACACCTGTTATATGCACAGTACCTTTTTCAACATTCTTCTTAATAAGTTCAAGCAAAGATTTACTGTATGCAGATGTTCTGTTTTTAGGCAATTTTAAATTTTCTTTTAACTGATTAATAAATTCTTTGTAAAGCATTATACTTCTTCCTCATTTTTCATATCATAAACTTCATAAATCTTAATAGGTTTTTCTTTTCCTTTTACTTTAATGGGTTCCACTTCTTTATAGATTATTTTATCTTTTACGAGTTTAAAAGTTGATTCAGTAATTAATATATTATATAATCCGTTTTTTCCTGCGGAATCACACAAACGGGAAGCAAGGTTAACATTATCACCAATAACAGTATAATCCATATGTTTTTCCGAGCCCATATTTCCAGAGATAACAAGGCCTGTATTTATACCGATACCAATCTGAATTTCTTTTTTACCGAGAGCTTTATTTTTTTCATTTAATTGTTTTAAAGCAGCAATATTTTCCACAGCAGACTTAACTGCAAGTTCAGCATCATTATCATGTTTAATCGGTGCACCAAAAACAGCCATTATTTCATCACCAACATATTTATCAATTACTCCTTTATTCGCAATTATAATATCGGTCATTAAAGATAAATATTCATTTAGCAACGAAACAATTTCATGCGGTTCCATTTTTTCGGACATAGAAGTAAAACTTCGTATATCAGAAAAGAACATTGTAACTTCTTTATACTCGCCGCCAAGTTTTAATTTATCTTCACCGGATAAAACTTCATTTGCAATTTCTTCTGATACAAATTTATTAAAAGTATTTTTAATTCTCTCTTTTTCTCTCAAGCCCTCGGTCATAAAGTTAAAACTCGTAGCAAGCATTCCGATTTCATCTTTTCGTTTAATCTTAACAGATTGATTCAAATCACCTGATGCCACCTTGTGCATAGCACTAACTAATTTTTTAATAGGACTTGTAACGAAAAATGCAAGCAGATATGCCCCTATAATACCGAGAAAAACAGCAAGAAAAGCAACATTTAACAATTTACCTTTTGCATTTTGAATAACTTTTATTATACCTTCAGGGGTCATACCAATATGAACTTCTCCCTGATATGTTTTTAATGATTTTTTCTCCTGTTCTAATTTTAAAGGAAAAGATATATCTATTATTTCTCCCAATTTTTTTTCTTTATCATAAGGACTCACATATTCACCTTTATACCTCTGTATAATAGGTTCTACTAAATCTCCTGTTTTGTATAATTCCTTATACGATTTCAAACCCGGGGGAAATTTAAAATCAGATAAAGGCAAAATATTTTTATCGGAATGACTTAGAATCTTATTGTACGGATTAATAATGTACGCATATATAACATCCTGCTGTGCAAGCATATTCATTGCATTTTCCGATAGGCCGAGTTCAAAGTAATCAATATTTTCATATACTTTTTCGTTAAGTTTGGTGAGTCCAAGATCTCCCATTACAGTACTGATTGCAGCAGTAAGAACACCCATAGCACTATTAGCAAAACTTTTAGAAATAGCACCTCCGCGGAGTTCCATCTGATTAATTAGCTCTTTCTTTTCATCCTTTAATGTGGTCTGATATACAAATAAAATAATTATAACGATCAAAGATACAATAAACCATATTATCTGGTTTCTGAGAGGGAATCTTATTTTAAAATTATCAAGTCCTGTACTTGTTTTATTATCCTTTTTAGATTTATCGCCCGTTTTAGACTTTTTACTTAAATCAGGCTTTTTCGCATCTGTATTATCTAAAGCCTTCACTTCATTATCTGTATTTTCAGTTGTTTCAGCCTCTGTTCTCTCTCTTTCTTCTATATCAGCCATATTAATTCTAATTATAACAATGTATATTAAATAGTCAAGAAATATATTGCGATACACAAAACCGGAAGCCACCTCTTTTTACAATAAAACAACACATTTTTCTTGACATAAAAATTATAATCTGTATATTAAAAAAGCTTAAAATATTTTCGTCGAGAGGGGTAAAATGGATAAGATGGATAATAATGATACTATTACAATTAAATTAGAAGGAGATTTAGTAGAAGATAATGTTACTAAATTTAAAGACACTTATATGGACTATTTAAAAGAGAACATCAAAAAATTTATAATTGACTTTAAAGATGTAAATTATCTCTCAAGTATGGGGATTGCATCTATTTTATTTCTCCACAAGAAAATAATTGATAGAAAAGGAGAAATAGAATTAGTAAACTTAAATGAAAAACTAAAAAAATTTTTTATAGTATTAGAATTACCAAAAGGATTTATAATTAAATAATTGTGAAATTAGTAGTATTTACAGAAGACAAAATTGTTGCAAAAGTTATCCATACAGTTGTAGATAATACTGTTATAATAAGCGAAGAGATAAAGCCTGAAACAAAAAACATTTTACTCTCAGCAGATTTTATAATGGTAGACAGTAATATCGGGTTTAAAAACTGGAAATTTCTCGTACAGGAAATTAAATATAAATACAGATTATCATACATCCCTATTATAGTTCTGGTAGAAAAAATAACACCTTCTTTACAGAGTTTCTTCAGATATGTCGGATTTGTAGAATTTTTACCGATGGAAAAATTAAAAAAATTTGATTTAAATGCTATAACCAGTGCATTTAATAATATCATATCATTCTACAAAGATTTAAAAATAAATAATAAAGTAAAGAACTATTTTGACATTTTAATAACAATAAATAAAGATATTTACAAAAAGATCAACTATTTTTTAGATTTCATATTAAATTACTATAAAATATCAGAAGAAGATCTTTTCTTTCTAAAATTCATATTAAATGAATTAATAGATAACAGTTTAAAAAACTCAAAAGATAAAATTCGTATAGTATTATTTCACATAAACAAAATATTTGTTGTAAAAATAGAAGATTTTGGAGGCGGATTTAATTCCGAATATATATTAAACAAAGACTTTAACACAATATATAATGAGATAAATGAAGATCACATGGGCGGACTGGGAATTTTTATAATAAAAAAACTCGTAAAAAAAATAATATTTAATGATAAAGGGAATACTGTTGAAGTAGAGAAAGAACTATGAAATTATTAGATATAGCAATAGACGAAAAAGTAATGGCGGATATAATGAAATATCTTTTCAGCACTGAAAAAAAAATAGAAGATCTTTATAAACTCTTAATCTCACATCCTGCTTTTATATATAAATTATTTATTCTTGCAAATTCAGAAGAATTCGGCTTTCATAATAAAATTACAGATGTAATCTCTGCAATGGCAGTGCTGGAAATAGATACTATTGAAAATCTGTTAATTGATAATTCAGTTATTCAATTAGACGATAGGGAGATAAAGGCAGAATACGACAAAATACTATCAGAATTAAACAACAATTTAAAAAATGCAAAAGAGAAAAAGGATTATAATTTAATCATATATAATCTTGTTGCAGCAGGCTGTATATATCCATTAACAAAATATAAAAAAAACTATTTTGGTCTAGCTACTGAGAAAAAAATGAATACTTTAATAAAAAATCTTGAGGAAAACAGGATATCTCAAGAAGTAATAAAAGATGTATCGCGTTTATTTAAACTTTACTTTGAAAAGTAAAATCAGCTATGCTCCAGAATCTCTTTTTTTAATTCTCTCAATTCTTTAAAAATAGTTTTTTCTTCAATTATACAGCATTTATTAATTGGAATACTCAGTCCTTTTTCAATAAGACTTAAAGCCTTTTTCTTATTTTTTTTATATTTATAATAATAAAGAGCAAGATATTCATAAACAGCCTTACACTCAGGATTTAACTTATATGCTTTTTTTAAATATTTTATACCGGTTTCAACATTCCCAAATCCGAATGGTTTTCCCGGGTATTCTAAATACAAAGCTCCAAGAATAAGATAAGCCATTCCATCCTGATATCTGTCATCAATTTTCAAAGTCTGCTCAAGCCCCCATTTCATTTTATATACATACTTTACGGCAGAGAAGATATTAATCTGATCAGCATATTTCCCGTATAAAACTGCTAACCAATAAACTCCTTCAGGTCTATTCATATTTAATTTAACGGCATATCTGCCGCACTTAATTCCCAATTCATAAATTCGCTTTTTTTCAGACTTATCTTTTATTAAATATGTAGCATGATAATATATAGCCTCCTCTGCACGCCACATTATTTCGTAAGAATCAGTATAACTTAATATAATCTTTTCAATTTTCTTTATATCTTTTTTAAATCTGTCGTACTGCTGCCTGTGAACCCAGATGTGCTCCAGCAGACTTATCATCTGTTTTTTTGACAATTTATTTTCAGCAAATAGAGTTGCAGACCACAATATACAAAATGTAAATATTACAATTTTTTTCATTTTATCAAAACCACTGTCATAAAATATTTACTTTAAAATATATAAGTATTTTTTTTGATTTTGCAAGTAATTAGAATATAAAAATTAAAATTTTATTTT
Source organism: uncultured Spirochaetia bacterium (assembly GCA_964418785.1). Classification (GTDB taxonomy): domain Bacteria; phylum Spirochaetota; class JAHITG01; order JAHITG01; family CAYQNP01; genus CAYQNP01. The sequence goes on from CAYQNP010000230.1 coordinate 9,082, forward strand.
TATACCGCTGTATGAAGTAAAATCATTTCTCATAATATCATCCGGTACAATATTATTATATTCATCTTTCACATTAACTTCAAAAAAAAGATGTTCTGTAATAAAAAACTTAACAGTTGCGGTTCCCAATATTCTGTAATCATTAAAATTCGTTATTTGAGGCTGATAAAAAAACACAAGAAAAAAAACATTCTTGTTGAAATTTATCTTTATTTTAGGTCTTACTGACAGTCTGCCAAGATAACCTTTCTCTTTATTTTTCAAATATTCCTTTGTTTCATATAAAACAGCTGCGCTTACAGAATAATCCATCGTGCTGTTTTTATAGAAAGTATGCTTAATTCCTGTACCGGTTTGAGTCCTCAATTTTAAATCCTGAAACTCATTATATGAAGGAATAAAAAATATAAACAACTGCTCATTTAAGGTTATATCATAATCACATTTAACTGTTAAATCTCCTTTATTAACATTTTTTACACCTTTTGTTTCATTATAATACTGATTAAGAGATATTAACAATTTTAATACAGGGGTAACTTTCTTAAAATCAAGGCTTCCATTTACACCCAATTTATCGGTATTTCCTTTATTTACAGTTACACCGCCGCCGGCTTCAAAAAAAGTTCCGTATGGTCCGGAAGCCCCATTTATGACACCAGGCAACAGCAAACAGAATAATATTATTATCTGTTTTACCATAAAACCTCCTTTATATTATCTTATATTCAATAATTATATCTGAAAAATTTTTCTCTAATAAAGTCTTAATAAAATTAATGATATTGTCACTATACGGTAATGTGGTAATTTTAAAACTAATCTGTCTGAATGTTCCTATTTTATCTCTTTCTTCAGGATTAGATATATCTATTATTTCATCAGGGAATACATTTTTAAGTGTTTTTATTAATGATTTAAAAATTTTATTAAAAACTCCCGGCGGCTCTTTTATAAAGACAACAAACAGCACAGTTATTTTCTTATCTTTACTGCGTTCAATATTATTTACAAGACGATTCGGTATAATGTTAATCTTTCCGGAAAAATCAACAATTGAAATATTTTTTATATTAATATCAATTACTTTTCCTTTAACATTATTTATATTTACATAATCACCAATATTAAATTTATTTTCAAAAAGAATAAACAGTCCCGAAATAAAATCTTTTAAGAGATTTTGAATACCGAGTCCTACAGCAAGTCCCAATACCCCGGTAGCAGTCACAATAAGAGCAGGATTTATATTAAAAACCTTTTTTAAAATTATAAGAATTGCAATAAAATAGATTATATACTTAATTAAATTTAATATTATTGAATGCAGAAGAGATAATTTTTTTTGACTTATATATTTTTTACTGATTTTATTCTCTTTTACTTTATATAAAAAGAATTTAATAATTTTATAAATCACAACAGCAGCAAAAATATAAACAATGAGTTCAAAAGTTTTTATAAGAAACAGATTAAGTTTATCAAGAAATTTTATATTTACAATATAGTCAACGAACTTTTTCATTATTCCAGGATTCTTGCTCCGGGAGATATTTCAAGAATATACGGTTTACCGCCTGCTTTTTCAATAGCCTCTGCAACATCCTGCTCTTTTCCTGGGGCATAGACGAACATAGTACCGCCGCCGCCGGAACCGTTTATTTTACCGCCAAGACCACCGGCTTTCATAGATTCATCCAGCATTTTTTCTATTTTTGCAGTAGATATTCCCAACCCGTCTCGCAACTGCTCGTGGTGCAGATATAAAAGCTCCCCTAATTCCCTGTCCGTAAAATTTCCTGTTTTAAATTTTTCAAGAGCCTTTACTGCATATTCATGATTTAATAAATTTGCTTTTAAAATTTTATTATACGGAGACTCTAACTTATCCACATACTCTTTTATTGAACCGTAAGTATATTTTTCAAAATCAAAATCACTTACATACTTTTTTATTTTATTAATAGATTCAAGAGAATTAGATTTTAAATTTTTTAAAACACCAACTGTATCTTTCGGCTCTAATGAATGTCCTAATACAAAACCATTTAACTTTATATCTATATTATGACATTTTACAGGTTTAAATTTTGTTTCAATATGCACTACATTTCCTATACTTGAAGAATAATGGTCCATCATTCCGCCAGCTTCATTAAATTCCTCAACCTCTGCCAGATATGCAAGATATGCGACCTTCTCAGCATCTTTATAATCTTCTATATTATTTAATCTCAATAAAAGTTTTGTCCATGCTACAAGCATAACGGAAGAAGATGATGCTCCTGCATTTATAGGAATTGTACTTGTAAATGTAAATGTATATCCTTTATCAAATACTACATTATACTCTTTTTTTATAACATTTATTACTGCCTTTATATAATCCCGCGAATTATCATATTTTAATTCCGACTCAGGGTCTAACTCTGTTGTTACATTTATATCCGGCATATTAATTTTAAAAATTTTATCATTTCGTTCTTCAGCAGTAATTTTAAATTTCAAATTAATTGCTGCGGCTACTACATCTAATTTTAAATAATCTTGATGTTCTCCGAATAAACATATTCTTCCCGGTGCTTCAGAAATTATCATAATGTACCTCGCTATCGTTTCATTTCAATTGTGAATTTATAACGCTCTCCATTATAAATGCCTTCTACAAATTCAATGGGAGCATTATTATTAAGAAAAGTATGACCTTCCATCTTTATTAATGGAGTTCCTTCTTTTATTTCTAACAATTTAGCAATAGATTTATTCGCTATAATAGGAATCAGAGTCTGGCGTGAATAATTTATAATTAAATTATATTTATTTATAAAAATTTTAAACAATGAATTGTTTTCCATATCTTCATCTTCTATTCCGGGACATTTATCAAGCGGGATATAAGATGTTTCTATTGCAGCCGGAGAATTATTTACATATCTTAATCGTTTTAATTTTAATACTTTTATAGAATCATCCGGAAGATTCAACTTGTCGTAAATAAATTTATCGTATTTTATTATCTTTTTATCCAATATTTTATTTGTAACCCTGAAACCTCTGCTTTCCATATCTTCCGAAAAACTATGAAGTTTACTTAATTCAAAATTAATTTTATTTGATGCTACAAATGTACCCTTTGCTTTTTTCTTTATAATATAGCCTGCTTTAGACAATGAGTTTAATGCCTGGCGTATAGTCATTCTGCTGGTATTGAAAATTCTGCACAACTCTTCTTCTGTCGGGAGCTGTTCCCCTACTTTTAATTTTTCACTTTTTATAAGATTAATAATTATTTCTGCTATTTGAAAATATATCGGCACAGGCAAATCTTTATTTATGACAACATTTTCAAATTTTTTTAATCTATCCATAATGTCCTATATACATTATTATATTGGAAAGTCAAGCGATTTATTAACAATAATAATCGAACTTTCCGCTATTTTGAGAGTATCCGGACGGATAACTATTAGTTTCTGTAAAGTATATGCTGTTTTATTCTACATATAAATACAAAATCTTCTTTTTTCTACATTTTTGGGTGACAAAACTTAACACAATATATAAAAATAACTAAAACAAATGAAATTTAAATTGACTTTTTATTACTAAATAGTATAATATATGCTAATGGAAACGCTACAGGAACAGATGAATAAGATTAAGCGCGGTGCTGTTGAAATTGTGCCTGAACAGGAATTAAAAGAGAAACTTAAAGAATCAATAGAAAATAAGAAACCTTTAATTATTAAAGCTGGATTTGATCCCACTGCTCCTGATCTGCATCTCGGGCATACTGTACTATTACGAAAAATGAAACATTTTGTTGAACTTGGACACAGAGTAATCTTTTTAATTGGTGATTATACGGGAATGATAGGTGACCCTACAGGCAAATCTAAAACAAGGAAACAGCTTACAGAAGAAGAAGTTAAGAAAAATGCAGAGACATATAAGAATCAGATATCTAAAGTTCTGGATATAAATAAAATAGAGATAGTTTTTAACAGTGAATGGCTGGGGAAAATGGACTTAAGGGATATTATAGGATTGCTTGCAAAACAGACTGTTGCACGGATTCTTGAACGGGATGATTTCAGTAAGAGGTATAAGCAAGGCGAAGATATTAGTATGGTTGAATTTCTTTATCCGCTGCTTCAGGCTTACGATTCAGTAGCATTGAAATCTGATGTAGAACTTGGCGGTACTGATCAGAAATTTAATTTGCTTTTAGGACGGACTATTCAGAGAAGATATAATATGCCGGGTCAGGTGGCTTTGATGATGCCTTTACTTGAAGGTATTGACGGAAAAGAAAAAATGAGTAAAAGTCTCGGTAATTATATTGCTTTAAATGATACGCCCAGGGATATGTTCGGTAAAATAATGTCTATTCCGGATGAAATGATTCTCAAGTATATGGAGCTGCTTACAGATATTCCTGATAATGATATAAAGAAATATAAAACAGATATGGAACAGGGTGAAAATCCGAAAAATATTAAGATAATACTTGCAAAGGAGATCGTGAAAATTTATTACGGATATGAACAGGCTGAGAAGGAAGAGAAAAATTTTGAACTTATATTTGCAAAGAAAAGTCTGCCGGATGATATTCCTGAAATTAATCTTTTTAAAGTGCTGGAAAAGGGGAAAGATAATTATGCGGCTTATGAAATAGCGTATGCTGCTATGATATTAAACAATAAAAATATATCTAAAAGTGAAGTAAAGCGGCTGATTCGTCAGGGTGGAGTTTTATTTAATAATTCTAAAGTTGCCAATGAGACGGATGCATATACTTTAAGTAATGATTTTATAATTAAAATAGGTAAAAAAATTCTTGTTAAACATAAAGAGTAAAAAGCAATGGAAGTAGAATTTATAAATCCTTTTATAGTCGGTGCAGTAGAAGTATTTGAAAAAATAGCAAATATTGAACTCAAAAAATCAAATGTAGAAGTCAGAAAAACGTGCAAACCTTCAAACGAGATAGTAATTGTATTCGGAGTTGTAGGATATGTAGAAGGGCAGGTTGTATACAGTTTTAAAAGGCATACAGCAGAAAGAGTAGTTAGTTTTATGATGCCGGACAGTCCGCCGGATAAAGTTAATATGTATTTTGAAAGTGCGCTCGGTTCTATTTCAAATATGATTACAGGCCGGGCAACTGTCCTGCTTGCAGGAAAAGAGAATGTAATAACTATAACTCCGCCGTTAATTGTTATTGATAATAACACTGAAGTGAATTATATTGACTTATTAACTATTAGTGCGTCTTTTTCGTCAAGATTAGGGACTCTTGAGATTAATGTTGCTTTAAAAAAGAAAGAATAGTGCAGGGAGTATAAAATGGCTAAGATTTTATTAGCAGATGATTTATCGTTTATAAAAATGGTTGAACGGGAAGCTCTTGAAAAAGGCGGGCATATTGTGGTTGGTGAAGCAGAAGACGGAGTTGAAGCTGTTGAGAAATATAAACAACTAAAACCGGATGTTGTTTTAATGGATATTACTATGCCGAGAATGGATGGTCTTGCTGCTATAAAGGCTATCCTTAAAATCGACCCCCAGGCGCGTATTATTGTATGCAGTGCACTTGGCCAGCAAAAATTGATTATTGATGCTATTAAAAGCGGTGCTAAGGATTTTATTGTTAAACCTTTTGATAATAAAAGATTATTACTTTCCGTGCAAAAAGTATTAAAATGAAATATATCTCTGTCCTTTTGATATTTTTTTCTATATTCTGCAATTCTCTGTTCTCTATGAGTAAAAAAAATCCTGAAGCATTAAATAAAATTAAAATTGTAAACATTTCAGATAAACCTTATAGAAATATCGCGGTACTGCCTCTTGATAACCTCAGCAAAAAAGAGTATTTTGATTATTTCGGTAAAACTGTTCAAAAGTATATTTTTAATAATTTAAAAGTAATAAAACATATTTATATTACTACAAACGATATTCAGATTCCTGTGAATTTGTCAACAAATACTAATGTACAGGTGGTTTACAACTATGGAACGAATTTTACGAGAAATGTTTTATTCCTGCCTGTAAATTATGTTAATAACAGATATTCGGCTTTTCCGTATATTGATGATAATAAAAAATTTGCTGATGCTCTTAATGCAGATTATATAATTAGCGGAAATTATATGCCGTTAAAGGATGATAGATTTGAAACTTCTGTTTATGTATATAATCGTATCAGAGATAAAAAGTTTAAAATTTTTCACGGTATAATTGATAAGAACAGTATAGAGGCTGATTCCTTTAAATTCACTGATAAGATTTTTAAATTTTTAAATCCTGACACGGGTTTCTTGAAAATAGAATGTAAAAACAGTGATTATACAGTTATAATCGATAACCGGTTCATAGATAATGTAAGGAAATTAATAATGCTTGAAAGCGGCAGACATTATGTGGTTGTAAAGAATTTGAATAATGATAAATTTGAAAAGTATATAAAGATTGATAAAGATAAAACAAATGTTTTAAAATTTAATAATAACTTTAAAAAAAGAGATTATTTTTCAGTAAAAATAAACAGTAGTCCGACTGGTGCTAAAGTATATATGAATGTTGATTATAAAGGAGTTACACCTGTTATTGTTTCTAATGTTGAACCCGGAAGTTATAGATTAAAATTATCTGTTAACAGTAATACTTATTCTAAAAAAATAAGCGTGATAAAATCCACAAATATTTTTATTAATATGTTAAATATAGAGCCAAAAGATGTGGTAAACAGGAAATGCAAATTTTATAAAAAAGCAATGTATATATCTCTCGGGATAGGAGCTGTTTCTATGCTGACTTCATATTATTTTTATGCTCAAAGAGATATATACTGGGACAAATATTTTGCGACACGGGATGTAAATTTTTTAAATAAAGGAAATAATGCATCACTTGTTTCTTTTGTTTCGTTTTTGACAGGCGGTGCAGCGCTGGGAACTTCTTTATATTTTTTTATTAAAACACTTTACTGCGCAGAGGAAAATATAGGTATGCTTGAGAGATATAACAGGAAAATATATACATGGAATTTTTCTTTAAATAAAATCTGGTTCAGTATGAGGTTTTAAAATGGGTTTATTCAAGAAAGTAATAACAGGAATTTTTGATAAAAAAAAGGAGTTTAACGATGATTTTTTTGAATCACTGGAAGAGAGACTCGTAGAGGCTGATGTAGGAATAACAACTACAAATTTAATAATTGAAAGATTAAGAGAAGATATAAAGATAAATAAATTTAAGACAGCAGATGAATTACAGGAAAGTTTAAAAAATATTTTAAATGACATAATAATAGAAGGTGCACTTATCAGGGAGAAAGGATTAAAAATAGTTTTCTTTACAGGGATAAACGGAGTGGGGAAAACAACTTCGCTTGCTAAGTTGGCAAATTATCTTAAACAGCAAAATTACAGGGTAAAAATAGGTGCAGGAGATACATTCAGGGCTGCAGCGATTGAACAGCTTGGTATCTGGGCGGAAAGAATTGGTATTCCTATAATTAAGCATAAATTAGGCTCTGATTCAGGGGCTGTTGTCTATGATTCAATATCTTCTGCTCTTGCTGATAATACAGATTATCTTATTATAGACACTGCAGGCAGAATGCATACAAGTTCTGACTTAATGAGAGAATTGCAGAAATTGAGAAAAATAACATTGAAAAGGATACCGGAAGAGCAAATTGAAAACATAATAGTTGTAGATTCCACAGCAGGGCAGAACAGTTTTGTTCAGGTAAAAACATTTAATGATTATATTCCGGTTACAGGAATATTTTTATCAAAATATGATTCATCTTCAAAAGGCGGGATTATTGTCAGGATATGTTCTGAACTAAAAAAGCCTATAAAATTTCTCGGCACAGGCGAGACATTGAATGATTTTGAAATATTCAGTAAAGAAAAATTTATAAATGAGATTGTATAAAACTCTATCTATCATTCATTCTGAGCCAATGTGAAGAGATTTTCTATCAACTAAAGAACAGGATTTTTCGAGCGCAGCACGGCTAAAAATTATATAAGAAAAAAAATATCAACCTTAATATCTATTGGCTCTTCGACAAACATTACTAATTTTTCCCTTGACATTTTATTTATATAAAGTATATTAAAAGAAAATGGCGGAGGAGTTTTTATTAATGAAAAAAATTGAGAGAGCAATACAAACGATGGAACAAACAAAATTCTGTATTCTGCCTTTATTTCTTTTACTTTTCTCATTGTTTTTCCAGTTCACTGCTTTTACTCTTTTTGCAGGAGAAGAAACTATTGTTAATTATTCTAAATACGGAAAATTCGTAAATATAGGTACAGGTAATTACAGATACATTATAAAAAAATATAAAAAATTACAAAAGGCTGTTGGACCGGGAATATTCCCGAATTTTGACGGTATTAAAAAAGACCCCGATTATATAGAAGCAAATATAAAAGGAAAATTAGAAGGCTATTTATGGGACTTTATTGATAAAAAACGTGACTTTAAGATTAATTTTTACAAATGGGCAACCACACCGGCAGAACAACTCGGAGTAAAACTATTCTATGTGGGTTATGCTCTTGAAAATTACGGAGACCTTAAAC
>CAYQNP010000231.1:0-36416 GCA_964418785.1 uncultured Spirochaetia bacterium
AAATATTTTTTTTTCGTTTTCTTGTTGTTTTAGTTTTATGAGCAGGTTTATCTTCGAATTCAATACTCTGTTTAACCTTATCTTCAAGTTCGTGTAAAGTATCAATAAACATATCATAAGACTTTTTTAATTCTCCGATAAATTTTCCAACCTTATACACTACTTTAGGGATATCATCAGGTTTTACAACAAGAATAATTACAATTATTATAATAATTGTTTCCCAAAAACCTATACCAAACATAATCTATTCACCAAATTTAAATATTTTTGCAATTATAATAGCAAGGTAATACAGAACAATTAACGGCAAAGCAAAAGCAATCTGAGAAAATATATCCGGCGGAGTTACAATTGCAGAAAGCACAAAAATACCTACTACTATAAATCTGCTGATTTTCAAAACAGTTTTTCTTTTTATCATATTTAAATATAATAACAACTCAAGAATTAAAGGTAATTGAAAAATCAATAATCCTATTAATAAAAACTGAAGGATATAAAAAATGTTTTTTCCGAAATTTAATAGAAGTCCTACATTAGCAGGAACAAACGCTGCATCAGTTAAAAATTTTACTGAAACAGGAATAATTTTAAAATATCCGTAATAGATACTAAAAAGGATCAGAAAAAAACTGCTGATTAAAGAATAGATAATAATCTTTTTCTCTTTTCTTTTTAACCCGGGAAAAATAAATTTTATAATATTATAAAGGTGTACAGGTAAAGATAAAACTATCCCTGTAATAAAAGAAATTTTAATTCTAATTGCAAATCCTTCATAGATTGAATTTATAAAAAGTTTTTCCTTGCCGAGAGAGCTGTTTGCTGCTTTCAGCGGTTTTATTAATATCTCTACAATCTGTTCATAAAATATAAAAGCCACAATAAAGGTTATAGTCAAAGCAATAAATGATACAAAAAGTCTTTTTCTAAGTTCACGAATATGATCAAGGAACGACATTTCAATATCTGTATCCGATTTTACTTTTCTTTTCATAATCTACACCAATAAATCAATTTTAAAATTAAAGTCAAGTTGTAAGCAATTATTAAATTAAAATTTTATTTCATAGTAAACAGTTTTATAATCTGCTTTCATTTCAAAATTAAATCCTTTTTTATGTTTTGAAAAATCAACTTTTTTCATTCGCTTTCCATATAAAGATAAAGCATAAATACTTTCAGGCGATTTTGCATTAATAAAAACAGTTCCTTTTACCGGTTGAATTAACAAAGGCGGAGTACCGGTATCAACAAGCCGGCCGTTTTTAGTTATTTTCATTCCTTTTTGTCTTGTTCTGGAAACAGCCGTTAAAAGAAGATGTTTTGACTTTTTAATTGGTTTATTATCGAGAGAAGTTAAAATAACAATTGCAAAGTCTGTTTTTAAATTTATTTCAGCAGTATTAAATTTTACTTTATCTCCTTTTGTAAAACCGATGATACCAAGACTTTTTTTATTTTCAAATGAAATCAATCCTTTTTTAGTATTCCAGAGCAACTCCCCTGTTGACGAAGGGAAGATATAATTATTTTTATCATTATATTTAAGCAGTTCTTTATTATTAAATTTAGACGATACTGCTATATCCGTAAACATCAAACCGGCTTTTGCTACAAGTCCCATACGGGGAAATACTTTTAATTTTGAAAAAGGATTAACAGCCTCTTCCGGAGTAATTTTTGAAAAATATCCGGTATCTGCCTCTTTTAAATCTCTTCTATGAAAAATTAAAGAGCAGACAGGCCATAAAGCAGTTATAGCAGGTTTATTATATACATCAAGAACATGTGTTAAACTATATTTAAACTCTCTTGAATGAGTATATGCAAACTGTATTGCATTCCAGTTATGCAACGAAGAATATAAAGCCAGAATAGGGACACCTTCTGCACGGAACTCATTAGGCGCATAACAATTCCATTCTGATATAACAAACGGTTTTCCGTAGACCGCTTTTGTACTCATTTCTCCGATAATTCCGCCGATATCTGATTTAACCATTGGATCAGGATTACTCCATGCACCTTTTGCAAATTTATTTCCTCCGCTCTTTTTCCAGTAATTATGTCGGTCAACAAAATCAAGTTTTGCATTAAGATGCACATCTGCAATATCTTTAACCCAATGATTACTTCCTGTAATAGCACATTTAACTCCAAGCTTTCTTAAAAATGAATACATTTCTTTATAATATTTCCACTGAGTATCGTATATAAATCTGTATATATCTTTTATTCTTTTTTTACTATAGTTATGGACTTTAATTTTTCTATAATCAGCAGGAATTTCAACAGTTTCATTTTCAGGGGCTTCAAAATCTTCTAAGCCGACTCTACCTGCTTCTCGCCATGCTGCCAACAAATTTGCTCTATTTTTATATTTTTTTATCAGCCACTTATTAAAAAGTTTTTTCCATATTTTTCTGTAATATTTAGATCTTATAGAAAATCTGCTTGTTTTTTTAATAAAAAATAAAGAGTCTTCATTTATTATTTCCATCATTACCATAGCAGGATCATCTATTAATCTTTTACCTGTATATTTATTTTTATGCAGCAGCAGCTGTTTAATATACTCTTTTTGTAAATTTATAAGATGTCTGTCGAACTCGCCTTCAATTTTATATCCTTTTACAATATCACTTCTGGCCTTAATACCGTCATTTTTCAAGGCCGTTCTATGGACGAGCAAATCAAGATATATATAAATACCCCGTTTTTTTAACTGATACCACAAATAATCCAGTTTATCCAATGATGCTTCAGACAATTTTCGTGTACTATTCGGGTCATTCCCGAATATATTAGGATTAGCCCATTCAGCATCTAAGTGATGCAATCTAACAATATTAGCTCCCATTTGTGCAATTCTCGCAGCAATTTTTTCTGCTTTACTTTTAGTTAAAAAATTCCCGGAAGCAACCATATTGAAGCCCCAGAATCTGATTTCTTTTCCATTAGAAAAATAAAATTTATCTTTTTTAATTTTTATAAAACCATATTTGCCTGCCGGCGGATCAAGTAAATAAGACATATCAATCACACTATTTTCTGCATCTTCAGGTGAAAATTCTACATAAGGGAACCAATCAGAAGTATCTAATTTAACAAGCTCTTCTACTATTGCCGGGAGATAAGGTCCTTTATCTGTCAGAGTAAGGGCAAACAGCATCAGATAATTTTTTATTCCTTCAGTTTTAACAATAATTTTTTTTATTTTTTTATCAGGCCGAGGATTTTTCCATGCATAAAGATATACTGATACTTCGTCTGTAACTGCATTTTTACCTGTCCAGACAGGCCGTGCATAATCAGATTCGAATTTTCCCCACCAATTAAATATGTGCTTTTTATACTCAAGTTTTTTAACTATCTTTTTCCCGTCCTCATACACAAAGATGTATTTACCCGCTATACCTTTGCCCCAACTGGCTGAATGCAGAAAATATATACCTGCACATCGGGAATCTATTTTTATTTCGGCAGAAACAGGATACGATTTATTGTCATCTCCTCGAAGTATTAAAACTGTTTTTCCGTTATTTTTATTTCCATCAATAAGTAAAAAAGGTATATTTAAAAATTTATGAACACCTTTAAGATTAAAAGTTCTAAAATCATTATTTCCTGCATCAATCCAACCGCCTTTGCCATCATCCTCAACATCATCCTTATATCCTTTATTTACTACACCTGAAATATCTATCATTTTAAAATTCTGTTTAACCTTATTATATTTTTCCCGAACTAAGAATAGAGGTGCGTCATTTATTCCTTTGTCTAAATTAACATTTATTATAAGAAAAATCATAAATAATAATACTACATATATTCTTTTCAACATAATAGACCTCCTGATACTAAATTTTAACTTTAAAAACACCTTTTGCATTTTCAGCAAAATCCAACTTCTGCTCCCATTTTTCAAGCATACTGCTCAATTCTTTTATTTCAGACTTATAATTCTTTTTTTCAGCAAGATTATTCTTTTCCCACGGATCGTTTTGTAAATCAAAAAGTTGAATAACAGGGTCATTCCTATAAGCAATCAACTTAAATTTATCTGTACGAATCATTCGTCCCATATCATGCATTACTTCTGTAACAAGAAACTCTCTCCAATTAACATTTTTTCTTTCAAGAATAGGCTTTAATGAAAGTCCTTTAACATTATCTGCAGGTTTAATTCCAGCATAATCACAAATAGTGCTGAACAAATCGAGACCTGAAACAAGATTCTTTTTATTTATTCTGTTTTTCGGGATTCTGCCGGGAAAAGATATTATTAACGGGACTTTTACAGATTCTTCATAAAGGAAATTTTTTGTAACAGTTCTGTGTCGTGCCATTCCTTCTCCATGATCAGAAGTAAAAATTATCATTGTATTATCAGCATATTCAGAATCGTAAATAGCATCTAATACTCTTCCTATTTCCTTATCAACTTCTTCAACCATTCTGTAATAACTCCACAAGTAATATCTCCAATTCAATTCATTCCATTTATTAGTTTGTGCTCTTGGTATATGCGACTCTGCAGATTCTTTAAAATTAAATTTAAAATTCGGAGGCAATGGGGGGAGTTTATCAATATCTTTAAACGGCAGATTTTCTATTTCATCTGCATTTCTTTTTATCCAATTACATATATCATGCGGCTGTAAAAAAGATACTGAGAGAAAAAACGGTTTATTACCTTTATAATTTCTAAGAAAAGCTTCACTAACACCTGAAACACCGGAATCCCCAAGAGTACCTCTTACCCCTATTCCTGCAGGTAAAACTTTAAATCCCGGTATTTTATCCTGATATCCGTTAGGCAGATGCCATTTTCCAACATATACTGTTTCATATCCGTTTTCAGAAAGAACTTCACCTAAATTAGGAATATCTGAACGAATAGCCAGACCGTTCTTTATAACACCTGTTTCAGAACTCATCCTGCCGGTATAAATACTGCTTCGTGCAGGAGAACAAATAGGATTAGTGCTGTATGATTCCATAAAAGTTACACCGCTTTTTTTCAATCTGTCCATATTGGGAGTATTAACATCAGAACATCCCAATGCTGATAATGTATCAAGTCCTTGCTGGTCTGTCATTATCAATACTATATTAGGTCTTTTATCCTTCTTTCCCGCAAATAAATTTTTTCTAAATTTTATATTACTTGCCATGATAGTTCCTCCGGCTAAAGATAAATTTAAAAATTCTCTTCTGGTAAATTTAAACTTTTCTTTCATCTGGAAATCCCTCTTATCTTAAGTTGTTGCACAATTCGATTATGTATAGTTATAGCATCAGGATTTAAAATGTATGCCTTTAATCCGTTAATAGCAATAAGCAATCTACCGGTATTATCAATATAATAAAGCCAGGGAAGCCAACCTTCCCCTATATGCTGATATACTTTTACTTTATGTTTTTCTCCGCCAAAAAATATTCTCTGCTCTTTTATAAATCTTAATATCTGATTATTCTTTATTTTATCAAGTTCATCTATTACTGTAAAATTTAATTTTTCTTCTGATTCATAAGAAATACGCTGTAGTGCTTCCAGAAAACTCCAGTTAGATGTAACTATTCCGTTTATATTTTTTCTTTTTTTTAAGGCGGTTAAATTCCCTTTTTTTAAAATAGATGCTTCTTTAATTTTTCTTTTATTATAGTAAAGATTATATTTTATATCCCAGTTTAAAGGTGTTGCCGATAAATCATTCTTACATAATATTTTTGCATCAATAGTAAACAAACTATTAAACTCTATAACCTGCTGCGAAACCTTTAAGCGAAAGTCTTGTTCTGTTACATTACTTTTTTCTAATAAAATATATCCGAAATGATTATATCCTCTTTCATTAGGTTTCAGCAGCCATATCTGCCATACCTGTTTAAATTTTTTATTTGGTGAAAATTCTGTATTATCAAATTTAACATTTAAAGCTCCGAACTTTTTCAACGATTGTACATTAAGCGGAGTAAACCATTCTTTATATCTTTTCATTCTATCCTCCTTAATTAAATTTCTATACCTACTCTAACATATTGTTCTTCAGGTGCATCATTTTCTTTCATTAATTTTATCATATTTTCCAGCATTAACTTTTCTACATTTTTATCTGTTACAGGCATCATTTGAGCAGGATCTTTTTCTAAATCAAAAAGTAAATTTCCAAATCTTTTAAGATTTCTCCAATCAAAAGCAGGTATTTTCATAAGTTTACAGCCTTTAGTAAAATTAAAAGGCTCTGAAAGTTCTATATTTTGAAGTTCTTCAACAGAAAAAGAATGCTGCATATGAGCAGGCATTAAAGTATATTCAAAAAGAGGGGAACCATCGTCATTTACAGGAGCACGCATATAAACAAATTTCCCGTCCGTTATATTAATATGCCCTCCATGTACACCAAAAAGAGCATACTCTCTAACTTTTTTATCATTTTTTATAGTTTCTTTTAAACTTTTTCCCAACATTTCATCCGGAATTTTAACATTAAAAAAATCAAGTATGGTAGGAGCAATATCTATTGTTTGAACAAGCGTACCTCTGCGTTCACCTTTAACTTTAAATTCAGGGTGATAAATAAAAAAAGGGATATTAACTATTTCATTATATAACGGCATAACAGATTTTCCGAACCAATTATGTTCTCCGAGCAAGAAACCGTGATCAGTATTAACTATTAACATAGTATCACGCCACAAATTATATTTATCCATCAGATCAAGGACTTTCCCGAGATTTTCGTCGCACATACTAATAAGAGCAGCATTTTTATAACGAATATGGCGGATTTCTGCATCTGATTTATCTGCTTCTTTATACTCCGGCCAATCCCACAACGGACCATTGTAGTTATGCGGATATAAATCTTCAAATTTTTTATAAGTAAAATAAGGCTCATGGGGGTCAAAAGTTTCAATTTGTAAAAACCAGTTATCTTCGGAATGGTTTTTTTCAATAAATTCCAGACCAAGATTAAAAGTTTTATTTTGGGGGTGCAAATTTTCATTCTGCATATATATTCTATTAACCCAATCCTGTCTTGCTCTCGGTGAATTTTTATTAATATTATGTGGGATATCAATATTTCCGACAACACCTTTCCACGGATCACCTTCCTGGCCGCGGCTAATTTCCCAACTACTATATTTTGTATGATAAGTAGCACCGCCGTCTTCCCAATAGTGATAATGATCACTTATAAGGTGAGTATAAATTCCATTATTTTTTAATATTTCCGGCATAGAATTATCGAAAGGTTCAAGGGGTCCCCAACTTCTATGCAGGAAATTATATCTTCCCGTATGAATTTCTCTTCTTGCCGGCATACAGGGCAAACTACCGGCAAAACAGTTATCAAAAACAACAGAATTTTCAGCAAGTCTTTTAAAATTCGGAGCCACAACCCAATCATTACCATACGGCGGGAGCATATGTTTATTAAGAGAATCGAACATAACCATAATAACTTTCATATTACACCACCTTCAATGCAAGCGCTTCCAATTGTCCGCTGTATTATTCCTCCCTATAAAATTTAATCTTCTCATATCTTTCTACAACTTTCCCTCTCTACAAGTTCATAAGATAACTTAACGCTTATTGGTTCTTTTCTAAATTTGAATATTCTTTCCAGCAGCAATTTTGTTCCCATACTCCCCATCTCATTTCGAAACACCCTTATAGTTGTAAGCGGCGGGATAACAAACTGACTCTCATATATGTCGTCAAATCCTATTATAGAAATATCTTCAGGAACTTTATAGCCTTCTTCATTTAAAAGTCTTATTAAATTTATTGCAAGTCTATCCTGAGCACAGAATATCGCTGTTGGCTTCTCGTTTATTACTTTCATTATTTTATCTTTCTTCTCTAAAAATTTAGTATAATCTGAATGCACATCATGTATTATTATATTAGAATCAACTTCTATTTTATATTTGCGCAGAGCTTTCTTATATCCCTGAAATCTTTCTTTAAAGCTTATATTCTGCAAAGAATCACTTATAAATCCTATTTTTTTATGGTTTAAACCGATTAAATATTCAACTGCAGTAAAAGCTGCATCCACATTATTTACAAATACAGTATCAAAAGAGCCCTCATTGAAATGATTATCAATTAAAATAACCTTTATCCCCAAATTTTCAATTGTCTCTGCAATTTCAGGTTCAAAATTTCCACACAACAGAACTCCTTCTACATTCTGTTCCTGAATCATTTTAGGCAAACTACCATCCCATTTTTTATTATCACATTTAATAGAATCGAACAGGATATTACAATTATTCTTACTTGCTTCCCATGTAGCTGCAGCAAAAATATCTGAAAAGAACGGTACTGTCTGAGGATTATCTATATCCTTAACTAAAAAACCTATATTTTCCGAACGCTTTAATGCCAGCCCTCGTGCTAAAGCATTGGGGGTATAATTTAATTCCTTTGCAATTTTTAATATTCGTTCTTTAGTCTCTTTTTTTATCAAGCCTTCTTTATTATTAAATGCACGTGAAACTGTAGATATCGCCACTCCTGCTTTTCTGGCAACATCTGCGATAGTTACATTCTTCTTTATATTTGCTGTATCCATAACATTAATCCAATGGAATCGCTTCCTTTTATGTTTAAATTATACTATCTTAAAACTACATGTCAAGTTATATTTAATACTAAAAACTGTATTTTACTGTAGTCTGTAATGACGAACCAAGTTCACCTAATGAGATCCAGGCTGCATCAAAATAAAATTGTTTTATTTTCAACCCTAATCCTGCTGTCAACCCGTTAATCCAGTTTAAATAATTAACCCCTGTATCATAACTATAACCTGCTCTAATATAAACCATATTTTTATACACATACTCTATTCCTATATTAATAAAAGGTGTTTGATATAAAATATAATCAATACCACCTAAAATTTTCACATAGCGGATGTCGTTTATTTTTATTCTATACATAATTCCCGAATTTACTGAAACAGGCATTATTTCATTATCTTCAACAAAAACACCTGCTGTTCCTATATTTTTCAGCACTAAACCTAAAATCAAATTTTTATCCTTCTGCAAAATAACTTTACTTCCTATATCTGCTCCCACAGCGATTGTATTTTCATAAAATAATTTCTGATAATACATTTTAAAATTAATACCCAGCTCAATATTCATTTTTAATTTAAAACCGTACCCTACGGTGTATCCGGCAGAATACGAATTAAATATGTTTTCAATAACACCTTCTGTATTTCTGCTCTCCAATTCTCCCAGATCCACATAAGATAAACTCACTCCTGCAGTTCCCTGTTTAAACCAATTTACCGGAATAGAATAACCTGCATAAAAGCAATTAATTTCTGAAATCCATTTATTAAAACTCAGCAAAACATTATTTTTAACAGTTTCACTTAATCCGGCAGGATTCCAATAAAGACTGCTCAAATCATCAACTTCTGCAGCAACTGCGCCGGCAAGACTACCTCCTTTAGCATCAGGGTTAATATTTAAAAAAAATGCCCCTGTTTCGCCGGCTCCAAAACCAGTATTAACTACCCCAAGCAAAAAAACAATAATTATTAATATCTTTCTCATTTCTATTTTAACACCCCGAGTTTCCCCGGTTTTTTACTTACAACTTTATTGTCTATACGCATTAAAATCAAATATAATCCGCTTGCCACTACTCGATTGTTTTTATTCCTCCCGTTCCATAATGCAGTATAATCTTTTCCTTTGACTGTTCCTACATAATTTCCGGTTATAGTATATATATCAAAAAACACATTTGCTGTAACTTTCGCATTATACTTTATTACTATATTATCCTGTTTATTAATATTAAACGGATTAGGATACACAATGAAACTGTTTTCCGGAATATCCGGTTTTTCATTTTCATATACTATCCCGTCACTCTTAAATTTACTTATATTCCCTGCTCTATCCATTAACCAGATTTTAACTGTTTTATTTCCATATCCCTCGCTTAATACATATTCTACATTAAAATTTTTCTTTATTCCTGTAAACTGCCAACCTGCTGAATTAACTTCCGGTGTTTCTGTGTTCTCACCTATATAATATGCTATTACTTCTGTAACATTTGTAACACCTACTGCAATATTAACTGTTTTATCATAAGTTATCTGCTTATTATCTTCTATAATGATATATTCTGCAGAACCCGGTATTTTCGTATCAAGAATATTAATATTTGTAACTTTATTTAAAAGTCCTGTTTTATTAGATAAATAAGTTACTAAAATATTAGTACCTTCTTTTAAAAGTTTTACTGTCATCTGAGTATCTGTGCTCCATCCGCTATCCCAACCAGTAATATCATTAGTTAAAACAAAAACACGATAATAATGCGAAAAACCGTTTATACTTAACCATTTAACATTTGTATTATTACTGTACAATTCATTTAACCTATTATTAGTAATACCGTCTGTATCAATAACTTTAATAACAGCATACGGTGTACTTGTATTTATAACAAAACTGTTTGTTTTACTCCATTCCCCCAAATTATTTAATTTATCTATTGCTCTAATTCTCCAATAATAAACATTTGTACTCATATTTATCACTGTATAATTAGTACTGCATAAAACAACATTCGAGTAAATAACTGAAAAATCATTTAAAAGACCTATCTGCAACTGATAATTACTTATTCCGGAACCACTATCAAAGGAAGACTTCCAGGTGAAATTTATTTTTTTATTTGTTGTCCATAAATTATTTTCAGGCATTAAAGGAACCGCTTTGTCAGGTCCTGTTTTATCAATCCAGAAATAAGCAGACTCTGAAGTAAACCAGCTAACAGTTCCGATTTTATGCGTTAGTACTCTCCAATAATTTTTCCCTTCGTTTAAGTTTGCTGCCGGTATATATTCTGTAGCTGTTGTTACAAAACTCACTTCAACATCAGTAAATAAAGATGAATTCCCTATTTGAATCTTATTAGTATCTCCGGTTACTTCTTTACTCCATACAAATAAAGGTTTTGAATTTGTAGTATACACTCCCAGCGGCTGATATAACTTTACAACCGGAACATTAGTATTTATTATGACCGGATAAATTGAACTAATATTTGTATTTCCTGCAAAATCCTCAACAAATACGGTCCAATGATTCGTACTGTTTTTCCCAAACTTAAAATTAAAATAGTTAACATTTAAGTTAGTAACAATTTCAAATCCGTCCGCAATATTATTATTTGTATCTATTTTAACCTTATAAAATTTAATACCGCTCACACTATCTGTACCATTCCATTGAAAATCTACTGTAATATCCGGGGCAATTCTATTGCTTCCCGGGAATGTCAGGGAAATATCCGGCGGCACGGTATCTAATGTTATTTTCCGCACAGAACTATTACTGCTTACATTTTCTGCATAATCTACACTTCTTACCCGCCAATACCAGATCCCGTCGCCTAAAACAGGGCTTACTGTCCAATTGGTTAAATTTATATTTGTGCTTCTTTTTATATTAATAAAATTATTATCATTACTGCTCAATTCAACAACATAATAAGCAATACCACTGCCGCCACTATCACTGCTTTTATTCCATTTAAGATTAATTGCATAATTATTGGTGATAAAATTGCTTACCGGATAAGTCAAAGAAACTATTTCAGGAGGAGTTGTGTCTATTCTAAATAAATTAGTCAGACTCCATTTTCCCAAATTGCTTATACTATCTACTCCTCTTACCCGCCAATACCAGATCCCGTCAGATAAACTAAAAGGAATAATAAAATTTGTATTTGAAGTACTTATATTAAATTTAATATTATTAAAATTACTATTACTGGAAATTTCTACATTATAAAAACTTAACCCGCTTAATTTATCTATTCCGGTTTGCCACGAAAATAACGGCTGAGATATATTATAGATACTATTGTCTGCAGGTGTTTTTAAATGTATAATCTCAGGACCTGATCTGTCAATCCAGAACTTTCCAATACTTGAAGCATACCAATTTGTAGTACCCTCTTTTAAAGTATAAATTTTCCAAAAATTAGTTCCTTCTCTTAATGATATTGCCGGAATATAATTTGTATTAGTTGTACTATCTTCTAAAATACTATCTACAAACGAAAAATTTGAACTTATTATTATTTTATTTGTACTGCCGTTATCAGTACGGCTCCACTTAAAAATCGGTTTAAGATTGGTAATATAAACATTAACAGGATAATACAACTCAGATACAGGTAAATTTGTATCTATAATAATAGTCTGTATACTGCTCACATTACTGTTTCCGGCATTATCTTCTATTTTTACTTTCCAATGATTTGTGCTGCATCGTGCAAAAGTATAATAATATTCATTAGATGTTATATTATGAGTAAACTCAAAACCATCAGAGATATTATTATTAGTATCAATCATTATAATATAATCATATATTCCGCTTCGATCGTCACTGCCATTCCAACTAAATTTTACTGTAAGTTCACCGGAATAATTATTATCCGGCGGCAACAGAGCATTTATATTTGGGTTTACTGTATCAATTCCAACTTTCCATTCAACACTGACATCACTATAATTATTTGCTCTGTCTTTTGATATGACTTTCCACCACCATATTCCGTCACTCAACTGATTGGTTCTTACAAAATTTGTTTTATTTACAACACTCCTGGTATTTGTCATACCTATATTGGTTATAAGGATTACTGTATAATTTGTTACACCGCTAAAATTATCGGAAGACCTGTTCCATTTAAAAACAGGGTTATGATTCTGCCAGGAATCATTTAAAGGCGATACTAAAATCGGCTGGGAAGGTTTTTCTATATCTACCATAAAGTTCCATGTACTGCTTTCAATTCCAATATTTCCTGCTCTATCAACACCTTTAACTTTCCAATACCACATTCCATTACTTAATGTAAACGCCGGAATCCATGTAGTACTATTATTAGTTATTACATATTCCGAGTTAAAATTATTCGAACTTAACTCAAGTACATAAAAATCTATACCGCTTAAATTATCATTCCCACTCCACGAAAAAACAGGTGTATTATTATTTATATTATTATTACTTACAGGCAAATTTAATAGGACCTTATTCGGGGCAGTATTGTCTACAATTAATTTCCGATATTCACTCCAATTTCCGTAATTACTCATATTATCAACTGCTCTTACTCTCCAATACCATATACCTTCACTAATGCCCGGAGATACTGTCCAATTTGTAGTTATTAAATTATAATTACTTCTTGCCACAGTTGAAAAAATTGAATCATTACTACTAACTTCAATCACATAATGATTTATTCCGCTGCCGGAATCGAATCCTGTTAAAAATACAAATCACACCAGACTATTAGTTACCGCAGAATTACTCACATGTGATGATAAATTTACTATTGCAGGCAGCGCGGTATCAAGGATATGGCTGCCTTTTAATGCTGTTGAACTAATATTATTAAAATTATCTTTCAGCCAAACATATACTGTATGCTCTCCGTCACCACCTGTTAAAACAAAATTTGTAGGTTTACTGCTTATCCATCTGCTATCATTCCATAAAGGCTGATTACTTTGCGTTTCTGAAATTAAATAATAAAAAGCTCCTATCTCATTTGTTATTGAAACATTTATATTCGTATTATCTGTATAATTAGTATCTCCTGAAGTTATATCACTTAACCTGATTTCTCCACCATAAGGTTTAATCGTATCTATACCGCCAACAATATTCGTATAATATTTTAAACTCACATTATTACTTATATCTTTAACACCTATACGGACATATACAATATTAGTTTCAATATTCAAATCAGTATCGACTTTCCAGACATATGTAAAAATATTTCCGTTTGTAGTAAAACTTAGCGGTTCAGATGAATTACTTATATGCGAACTATTATAAGCCATATCGAACCAATTATTTCTATCAAAAGAGTATTCACAATTTTCAGGTACATACAGACATAAATCATTATCATCATCATAGCCAGTATATTTTATTATAACATTACCGGAATTATCTTTTAACTGATAAGCAGAGATATACTGTAAATATGGTCTTTGTCTATGAACCAACAATCTTATATATCCGTTATCATTAAAATTTATATTTGTATTAGTAGCCGGGGATACAATACCCGGGTGAAAATACAGACCTATGTCTCCGCCATATTTTATTCCGTTAAAACCAACATATGCAACAGCATTCGTATTACTTCCTGATTGAACCTGTGCTCCCACCAATATATCCAAATATTGATTTCTATAAGCATTACTTATAAAAAATACTATTCGGAAATTAGTAACGCCAAAACTTGAAACAGGACCGATATTAGTTATGACTGTTCCATCTAATGTTTCAAAATGATATTTATATCCTCCTGTTAAACCATTTGTAGCGGTTTTAACATTAATAATTCTCAACCGAAACAGTTCTTCATGATTTCCGTAATTTTTTAATGTATTTGTAAGATAAATATTAGAGAAAATATCAACGATTTTATCAGTTGCTATAGTTACAAATTTACCGCCGAAATTACTGTCAACAGTATTCGACGCATAAGCAGAAACAACTCCCTGCCCTTCAGAGGAACAGTAAAAAACTGTTTTAATCAGAGAACCCGCCGGTGTATTTGTATTTCCATTTGCCCTACCTGTCAATATGGAAAATAAACATATTATTATTAATAGAGTTTTTACTCTCATTTCATTTTTTAATTTTTAAAGTTTTTACTATAATTTCATACAATCTGTCAGCCAGCATAGATGCACCTTTAGGACTCAAATGAACCGGATCCGGACGATCTGTTCTTAAAAATTCTTCTGAAGTAATTTCATCACCTTTAATTAAATATATATTTTTATCTCCATTCTGTCGTCTTTGCTGAACAATATTTTCAACAACCTTTCTAAATTCAACTATGTTTATACCTGTTTTTTTAGAAACAGGTTTTCTTGTAAATAAAGGAGATATACAAAAGACAGGTGTTTTAGGATGGTTTTTTCTTATTGCATCAATTAACTTATTATATTCATTCTTAAATCTGTCTATACTTTTACCTGCTGAATGTAAATCATTATATCCAATCAAAATGGTAATTAAATCAATCTTATTCCAATCTTTAAGCATTTCACCGGCAGGCACAGAGATTTTCCCGCCACCGACTGCAAGGTTATACAATTCATAATTAAGTTTTTCGGCAAGAAGAAACGGATAAGTTAAAAAACTTGATGACTTTTGACCTCTTCCATGTGTTATAGAATCTCCAAGCGCGACATAAACTTTTTTCTTTTTTCTTTTTATACTATACAGCTTTGCCTGATTATTTATTTCAATGCCAGAAAACTCAACATCAGCAAAACTCGGTAAATCAATTTCGTATTCATTTACTTTCTTGCCACTATCAGGTTCTATAGTAAATTTAAAATCTTTTGCTTTTCTCCAGAAATTAAAAGATTTAAACCATTTTCCGTTTATTGATACTCCAAATTGAGCACCCTGATTAAGACTATTTTCAACAGGTTTAAAAAAGAGTGTTATTTTACTGCTGTCTGTTTTAAAAAATATTTTTATACCTGTTGTTCCGGTTGCTTTTTTAGGATTAAATCCGCTGACTTTAGGTCGCAATTTTAATACTTCATCAGAAAATCTGCGAAATATTATACCGTTATCTGTCTTTTTTATATATTTTACACCTTCGAAGTAAAATTTTTTATCTAAAGCAGAGATAAATTTTGCTTTTATAGATTTACTAAATCCTATCATAAAAACAGATAACAGAATAAAATATATTATTTTATTTTTCATACTTCCTCCTTAAACTAATTAAATACCTGCTGCTTTAGGCCACCATTCAATATAATCAGTTCCGATTTTTTTTGTCTCTTCAACAAGTTTTTTAAATAATTCTGTACGATAAAAATCGTTTTCCTCTATAGGGAACGGATGCTTAAAAGAATCAGTATATTTTTTCAATTTTTTTCTCATTATATCAATTATATCTTTATATGCATCATTAAAAGCGAGATTTCTTTTTTCTTCCGGATCTTCATCAAGATTATACAATTCATCACCGTCAAAATAGCCTGGATAATGTTCTATGGCTATATTCATTTGCGGCTGCATTCTTATATTTATATGATTAGGAGCTTCTTTAAGTTCTCCAGATTTCATTTTTTCAATAATAGTCTTAGGGTATCTTAAAGCAATATACTTCCAATTTTTCCACAGCACAGCGCGCGCCCAGCCAAATTCAAAATACAACTCTTCGTGAAGCTCTTTTTCTCTGCCGAATAAAACCGGCAACATACTTTTCCCGTCTAATTTCATTTCTTTAGGCGGAACAATATTACAGGCATCAAACAGTGTAGGAAGAAAATCTATATTTTGTACCCGGGCATGACAAACGGTTTTAGGCTCTATTTTACCGGGCCATTTCATTAGCATTGGGATATGTGTTCCCGCATAATAACATGTCCCCTTTCCGGGCTCTGTATTGTGGTCTGTATTCCAGAAAAATATTGTATTATCTTCAACTCCCATTTCCTTTAATTTATTAAGCAGAACTCCGACCAGATCATCCATCCATATCATTCCGACTGTATTATGATTATATGGTAACCCGTATTTTTCCAGTCTTTCGTGTATTTTTTTTCTATCCGGCATACCTGTACCGGACAGGTCCATTCTTCCAGCCTGTGTCAACGATACATCCTGCTCGTAAGATTTTTCATGCGGAGGTCCGTGGAATGTAGTTGTTGCAATATATAATATAAACGGTTCATCTGTATTAACATTCGAAAGAAAATCCAATGCACCTTTTGCCATCCAATCAAGATTATGATGCTGTAACTTCTTGACCGGAAAAGCTTCGTTATTATCCCAGGTAATACTTGCAGCATACTGAAAACCACCGTCCTTTTTTACTCTCTCAACAAGTACTTGCTGAAACTCTTTTAATTTAGCATCAACTTCCGGGTCATCCGGATCGGAATCAGGGTCTAATTCCGGAAGCGGTAAATATTTCATAGGCCAGCCTGTATGCCATTTTCCGACATATCCTGTTTGATACCCGTTTTCAGACATAACCCGGCCTAAACTCCACATATTCTCATTTACAACTGCATTCCAATGAACATTATACGGTTCGTCTGCAGGATTGGATTTTAAAAAATATTCATCTTCACATCTGCCGACATATTGCCCTGTTAAATATGAATATCTGCTTGCTGTACAAACTGAAGAAGCACAATGCATATTTTCAAATTTTACCCCTTCTTCTGCAATAGAATCAATATTCGGAGTTTTAATCTTTGAACCATACGCTCCTATTAATGAAAAATCTGTATCATCACTAATAAAACAGACAACATTTGGTCTCTTACCCATATCGAACTCCTTTATTATATTAAATTATAAATTTTCCTCTTATGATCAGGCCAACGAACACTGTAATATACTGATTTAGAATGTTTATATGCTCCGTTAAAATACGAACTCTCTGCTATCCAGTTTAATAATGTTTCTTTTAATTCTTCTTTTATTTTACTATACTTCTTTATATTCCACAAATTTTTTAACTCATACGGATCTTTTTTCATATCATATAATTCTCCATATTCCTGAGAAATATAATATACAAGTTTATATTTTTCTGAACGAATCATAACTATGTAATTATCCTCAGTAAAAACATACTCCGGTAAATTTTTTGTTGAGCCATTATCCAGGTATTCATTTATAGGTTCAGCTTCTATATAACTTGGTATTTTAACTCCGGCATAACTTAAAATCGTAGGACCGATATTCATTAAAGATATAAGTTTATCTGTTCGTTTTATTCTGTTGTTTCGATTTTTTCTAAAGTCTTTTATTATAAGAGGAACTCTAATCATAGAATCATACATAAGCCATTTATACGGCAACTTATGATCACCTAAGCTATCACCATGATCAGAAGTAAATATTACAATACTATTTTTTAGGAATCCTCTTTTTTCAAGTGCTTTTAAGATACCGCCAATTTTTTCATCGATTAAAGTAATATTAGCATAATAATGTTTTCTCATTTTAGTAATATCAGAAATATCTGCATTATACATATCAATAACAGAATCATTTTTCATTTGAGAGAATCTCTTTTGATGTCCGATATGTTCCGGAGGTTTATTATTTAACTCACCATCCTGCATCACAGGTGCGGGAATATTTTTATTGTCATACATTTTTAAAAATCTTTCAGGCGGGTCATAAGGTTCATGAGGTCCTGGAAAACCTATCTGCAGAAAAAACGGCTCTTTCCCATTATAATTATTTATCCAATCAACAGCTTTATTACCTACAAAACTATCAATGTGATCCTCTTCATCATACTCCCATACAACAGAGTTTAACATCTGTTTCCAACCGGGATATTTATAACGCCTTTCAACAGGCCGAGATATACCTTTGCTATTAAGATATTCAGACCATTTATCCGGCTTTAAACCAAATTTTTCAAATTCCTGACATTTATTTTCAACAACAAATCTTTCGTGAAAGACATCATCTGCATACATAGGAGACAAATGCATTTTTCCTATATTCGCAGTATAATATCCGTTTTTTCCAAGATCGCGTACCCAGATATTCTGATGAGCCCATCTGTTAAAACTATAAACACCTGTATTATGAGGATACATACCGGTAAACATAGCTGCACGGGAAGATATACAGGTACTGCCGGCAGCAAAACAAGAAGTAAAAGTAATTCCACCTTTACTTAAATTATCCAGATTCGGCGTAATCATATGTTTAAAACCATTACTATTAATAGTATCCCATCTTTGCTGATCTGTCATTATTAATATAATATTAGGTTTTTTCATTTATTTATGCTCCGCTACTTAATAAACTCATATTTTCCGCTTCTAATTTTTTCAATAGGCATACCCTTATTTTTTTCCAATAATTCAGCATACACTTCTCTATCAGAATTCCGCAGCCGTTCTATATATCCGTTTAAATTATTTCTGGTATGAAAAGGTCCGCCTTCCCTGATTACATTCCACATAGGATCTACATTATAATTAGAAGACTGCATCATTTCAGTATGCCACTCTTCTAAAAGCGCTAATCCTTCTTTCACAACTTCAGGATATTTAGCTGCTACATCATTTAATAAATGAAAATCTTCTTTTATATTATATAACATTATTTCAGGATAGGGTTTAAGACCTGTGTCATAGGTTCTCATTAAAATCCAATCACCAAAAACAACAGAGCGTTGACAAATCCATGCACCCTGACTAACCACTAAATAATCTCTACCTTTATCTATGCTGTTTTTTATATTTTCAGCAAAACTTTTTCCATCCCATAATTTAGGTATTCTTAATCCTGCAAGCTCGAGAATAGTTGCCATTAAATCCGCCTGATAAAATAACGAATTAAATACTTTTTTTGTTTTCAATCCCGGCCATCTTACTATATACGGAATTCTTGCAACTATATTATCTGCTGTCTGATGATCACCATATACTCCGAGTTCACCCTGCGATTCTCCATGATCGGAACTTATTATAATAACAGTATCATCCAATACACCTTTTTCATCCAGAATTTTTATTATTTTTCCAAAAGCATCATCAGCATACTTAATTCCTGTATCATAGCCGTCTATCCATTTTTTATAATCCGCCATTGTTTTAATTTCTTTAGGTATTCTGGGATATTTACCGAACCCGTCTGCAGTTCCGTTCCATCCTAAATCTCTCGGAGAATGAGGGCCATAACCGTTATAGTTTCTTTTAAGAACATCTTCTGTATGCCATTCAGCAAGTGGTTCGTTTTCAAACGGATTTCCATATTCAAGCGGTACTCTATACGGAGTATGAGGGTCCCAGACATTTATGTGTAAAAACCAATTATCATTCTCTGCATTTTCATTCAACCATTTATCAGCATAGACCATAATTTCATCGGCAGTTTCCTGCCCGCCTTTGCCCGGATTATACATTTCTTTAAATCCGTTATAAAACCACCAGGCACTATGACGCTCGGCAAACGGACTTATAGAAACTGTATTATATCCTGCTTCTTTAAAAACAGCCGGCCAATGAGCTGCATCAGGAGACTGTCTGAAACTTCGTGATATACCCTCTTTTTTAGGGTCCGCATCTTCACCTCCATGATTAATCACACCTGTATGAATTCCAAATCTGCCTGTAAACGATGCACTTCGAGAAGGCAAACACGGAGTATCTGATGCATAACAATTATCAAATCGTATTCCCTCTTCTGCAATTCTGTCTATATTCGGCGATGTATTTCTATGATATCCATAACAGCCCAGATGATCTGCCCGTAATGTGTCTATGTCAAAATATAATACTCGCATTTCATTCCTCCCGAATAATTTATTTAACTTTTTTCAATTCTTTAATAAAATCTTTAGTATAAAAATATTGTAATGCATGCTTTTCAAATGCTTCTAATAACATTTTTTTTCTTAAAGTTAGACTTAATTTTTCTTCTTGTGTTATTTTTTTCCTTAAATTTCCAATAAAAATCTGACTTCTCTGCATTTCATATTTAAATGTATTTCTATTTATATTTTTTAAGCCTTCCTGTAATTCCGAATATATAAATTTTCTATAATTTTTAAAACTATTATTAAAATATTCTATAGGATTTTTTTTCTTTTCAATAATGATTGTTTCCAGGCTCTCCAGCATTCTTGCCATAGAAGCACTTTTCCAGATCCCGCTGAAAAAAGGTGTTGGAATAAGAGGATTTCCTTTAAGATTCGGCTTTGCATATTTTAACAAACCTTTATATTCTGCTTTTTTTACTACCGGAGCAAATTTACAATAACTCGATATTAAAAGATTTATTTTATACGATGTTAAAAATTTTAAAAAATCCAGTGCAAGGTCAAAATTTTTAGATGCTTTCGGAATACCAAATTTTGACCCTTTATCGGTGTCTGCTTCTGCTATATCACCTGTAAAATACTTGTAATATCTGTAATTTTTATCTATTACAGGAATTCTTATAACTGCAACATTAAAGTCAGCGTTTTTAAAAATAGGCGATATATCCCATGTTCCGTCTAAATAAAACACAGCTTTTTTAGTATAAAAAAGATATGCTGCTTGTTCGCTATCCATTGCATTAAATCCTTCTGCAAAATAATTCCCCATTTCACTCATAATATCAACAAATCCGTATAACCTATTTTTCTCCACTTTTCCTTCTCTATATGCCTTCAAAATATCTGCAGGGCGAACATCCGCATCATAATAACGGCCATATAAATCATTTAATATACCGTTCATCTGACTAAAATAATTTCTATGGAAAAACCATAACATTTTTCTGCTTATCCCGCGACCAACTATAGGTATAATTATTTTATGTTCTTTCTTAGCATAATCTTTTATAGTTTTACAACTGTCAAACCAATCAGATATCGTAGTGGGAGCTTTATCCTTGCCGGTTATCTGCTTTAACAAATCAAGATTCACAAAAATTCTATCATAATGAACAAACACCTTTATACCAAAATATTCTGAATAGTTTTTATCAAGCATAGATTTCATTCCGTCTAATATTGTATCTTTCCAGGGCATTCCCTCTAATACAGTTCCTTTATTATAAGGATTAACTTTTCCAATATAAGCAGATAAATGTCTCATATACTGATACTGAATATTAGGAGAACCGGCAAGTTGAATTATATCAACAGGATTACCGCCTACCAACTGAGTTAAATACCATTGGCGATAGCCTCTACTTGGAATAATACTTTGAATAACTTTTACCTTTATACCCTGTTTTGCCTTCATTTCTTCATACAATTTTATTGCTGCATCAAATCCTTCTTTAACACCGTCTTCTGTATGCCAATGAGCAAAATTTATTACTTTAACATCCGACTCAAAAACCGAGCCTTTATTACTATTAAATATATATATATACAACACTGCATAAAAATAAACTATCCCGGCGAATAAAAGCCCGAATATAGTTTTTAAATCTTGACTGTTATTTTTTTTAATCTTCATCATTTTCATAATTTCACCTCGCTCTATATATTTCATTTAATAAATTCTTTCTTTAAAGGCTGTTCACCTGTAATACCTTTCATAACTCGTTCAAGTGTATATTCTATACTTCCATAAGTATTTATAACTGTATCCATTAAAACATCATATTCAAAATGGACAAAAGGGTGGAAATGAGCAACATAAATAACAGGGGTACCAAGTCTCATCCAGCCCTGCATCATACTTCTCGATACATTCCCGTGTAATCTTATAACATTCGTTCCAAATGCAGGTTTATTTCCTATTGAACAGATTATTAAATCAAACTCTTTATTATAAATTCTATCAAAAAACGAATTTCCGTGTCCAGGATTTATCAACTCCGTAACATTATCAGAATACTTCTGCATAACTTTTGTAAAAGAAACATATAATTCCTCTTCATTACTGTAATTATTCGTTAATATAAGATGAAGGATACGCGTATTTTTATTAATTTTAAACGGTATTATATTTGCTCTGTCTCTAACAATAGAAACGCTGTTATCTACTATTTTTCTTGAAATTTCTTCATGTTTATTTTTATTAAAATTTATATTGTCTTTTAATTCATCATTAAAAAAGCCCAGCATATTTTTTAAAGACACTATTTTTTCAGCTCGATTTTTCAAAGTTTCTATTTTTAAAAAACCTGAATCAATTAATCTTTTAAACTCATCATAAAAAGCCTGATTTAATCGTGGAAAGAGGATCATATCTCCGCCGTATTCAAGAAAAGCAGCAGCTGCCTTATAATAATTCATATACCCGCTCATACCCGACATATTGATAGCATCCGATATTATTAAGCCTTTAAAACCCAACTCTTCCTTTAATAATTTATTTAAGATTTTTTTTGACAAAGTTGCCGGAGGATAGAGATTAAAAAATTCATCTTTTTCGTCATAATCAGGAAAAGCAATATGACCGGGCATAACAGCCATTACACCTGCATCAATTAAATCTTTAAAAACTTTCCCGGATTTTTCATCCCATTCTTCTTTTTTTAATGAATTTTGAGAAATTGTTAAATGCTGATCAAAGATATCAAACCCTTCACCCGGAAAATGTTTTAAAGTTGCCATTAAACCATTATCCTGAAGTCCTTTCATATATGCTTTTGTTATCTTTATAACCTGTTCAGCCGACCTGCCTGCAGAACGGATGCTAACCATAGGACTTTCAATTTTCCCGATTATATCAACACACGGAGACAAAGTCCAGTTAAAGCCCAATTCAACACTTTCCAGAGCAGCGGCCTTGCCCATTTCATATGCAAGATTTTCATCATCAGCAGAACTGCATGCCAACATATACGGAAATATTGTAGAGCCTTTTATTACTGTACCCGGTCCATTTTCTATATCTCCTACTATAAACGGAGGAATTTTACTCTTATCTTTAACTATTTTTATTTTTTCTTCGAGCTCTTTCTTTTCAGCAGGATGAAAAAACATTGCTCCATAATAACCAAGGGAATCATAATCACCGGGCATTGAATGTGCACATACAACTTGATTAATAAGTTCTTCAAGACCCATATTTTCTACTATTTCTTTTGCAAATTCCGTTACTTTAATTTCAAATTTCATCTTACTCTTTTCCCATTAAAACCTCAACTTTGTGTACTTTTTTATCATTAAACAACGGTAAAATATTGCCTTCAATCTCTGTTCCGTCTACAACTATTTTTTTTATTCCTTTTGATACTCTGTCAGGATTTTTTACAATTATATCATAAACTGAATTACGAAATTTTCGTTTAACAGTAAACCCGCTCCATGTATCAGGGATAGACGGGTCGATCTTTAAACCTGAAAAATCAGGATTAACACCCAATATATACTTAATACCAGCCTGATACATCCATGATGATGTTCCGGAAAGCCAGCTGTTTCTTGCAAGACCGAACTGCGGATGTTCATCACCTAAAATATTTTGCGGGTATACATACGGCTCACTTTCAAAATTATCAATATTATCATTCTTTTTTATAGGATTAATCTGCGAATAATATTCAAAAGCTCTATTTCCATTACCGAAAATTGCTTCTGCTATAACTGCCCATGTATTTGCATGTAGAAAAATGCCGCCGTTTTCTTTTGCTCCCGGAGGATATGTGGTAACACCGCCTTTTTCAGGATCAAATTTCTTATATCCCGGTGTACTTAATTTTATGCCATTTTTTGTATTAAGATATTTATATACCGAATCGAGAGCTTTTTTTGCTCTCTCTGTTGTTGCAAATCCGGAAAGCACTGTCCATGTTTGTGCATTAGTGTAAATCTTTCCTTCTTTGTTAATCTTTGAGCCAATAGGATTACCGTCTTTATCAAGATATCTAATATACCAATTTCCATCCCACCCGTATTGGTTTACAATTTCTCTCATTTCATTATAATATCGCTTATACTTTCGAGAGAGATTATTTTCTTTTAAAAACTCTGTCAATCCTATCATCTCTTTTAAAGCAACACCAAATAAATTTGCAATAAATAAAGATTCTGCACCACTTGCAAGATTTACAGTATCATTCCAATCAGCAAAACCAAGAAGAGGCAGACCGTGCTTTCCTCTATTTTTATATGTAAATTCTATACCCTTTTTTAAATGTTCTAAAACTGTAGCTTTATATATAGATTTTCCGGTTTTATCTTTATCATAAAATGGAATTTCTTTATTTAAGAACTTAATATCTCCTGTTTCTTTTAAATAAGTTGCAACTGCAAGAATAATCCACAAATGGTCATCACCATAATATTTTGGGGCATCTTCTTTTTCTCTTGAATCTCCTTCATTTGCAATCATTGTAATTGGATTAAACTGATGCATTGCTGAACCGTTATATTTTTGAATATGAAGTAATTTTTCTATAAGACTTTTTGCCTGTTCCGGAACAAGAGAAATAGCTCCCATTACATCCTGAGAACTATCTCTAAAACCTATTCCACGCGCGCCGAATCCTAATTGATATAACGATAAATATCGAGACCAGTTTAAGGTAATATAACTTTGATACGGATTAAATACATTTAACAGTACATTCATTTCTTTATCAGGAGTATTTACACTTGTAACAGATAAAGTATTATCCCAAAATTCTTTTATTTTATTAAATTCATCGTCTATATTTTTCTCTATTCTGTACTTTTGGATATTTTTTAATGCTTTTTTTATATTGGGATAATTTGACAACTGAGTAATAATTCTTTTTGTTTCACCGGGCTTTAAGCTTCCAAGATGGTGCATAAGTGCCGCTATATTATCACCTCTCCTTGCTTCATAATTTGACAGCTCTTCATTTAAAAGTCCTAATGGTTCTCTCCAACTGCCATAGCCGTTATCTCCTAAGAATATCCGTCTGTCAGTTTCAAAAGAGGACACCGGATAATTAGAAGTAAAATAATTCTCTTCTAATCCTTTATTCATAAATGCAAATTGTGCCAGGACTATTAACTCGTTTTCTTTATGACGAACTTCACTTTGCATTGTCTGCGGTACCCAATCGGCATTTGTCAACTGTTTTAATGCATCAGGATGTGTATATTCTACTACAGGAATAAAATCTATCTCAATAGATTTTTTACTGATATTTGTTATTCTATAATCTCTTATTAAATGATTACTTCCCATAGGCACAAAAATAACTACTTCTGTTCTAATACCGTAAAATTCAGATATTATTTTTGTATATAATAATCCTATATGTGCCTCATATTTTTTATATCTGTCAATTGTAGGAACAAAATAAGGTGAAAATATTTTATATTTATTTTTACCATTCTTTATTCTGATATATGCTGTTTCCCCTTTAAAATCAGAGTCAGGAAGTTGCGGAATATATTTAGTAATTCTATTTAAAGCAGGATCACCTTTACATATAAGTGATCCGCCTGTAGTATCAACAAATCCGCCAAATGAAATATTTCCCACATAATTTATCCATTTAACAGGTGTTTTTGGATTCGTCAGTACATATTCTCTGTTTTTCTCGTCAAAATAGCCATACTTATTTTTTTTATTTTTTATCATATTTTCTCCTTTAAAACTTTCTAACAAAATTTTCAGGTTTATTTCTTGCATCTCTATCAAACGAAATTGTATCTGCTGTTTTTAAATACCAGTTTAAAAGTTCAGACTCTAAACTTTTTATTAAATCACTATCTTTATATTGCTCGTATACATTATTTATTTCCCGGGGGTCATTATCTAAAAGATATAACTCGTTCTCGCCACTGGTTCGTTTAACATATTTGTACTTTAAGTTTCGTATCATAACAGTTCTGCACACGCTTTCAGGATGTTCCTGCTGAACTATAGCCTTTGGATAATAAATACTTTCTTTATTTAATAAACCGTCAGAAAAACGGGGATTTCCTTCAAAACATTCATCATCCTGATTAATATCATAACCGCCTTCACAAAAAACATATCGTTCAGGATCAGCAGGTTCTCCATAAAGCTGTTTTACTAAAGACTTTGAAAAATGATGGTGTGTAGCCTCAACTCCTGCAAGTTCCATTACTGTAGCAAAAAAATCGAATAATTCAACAGGTTCTTTTACAGATGTTCCTTTTTTATTGCCGGGTACAGATATAATAAAAGGTACCCTGGTTAAAACATCTTCCATTCCATTAGGCCATTTTTCGACAAGTTTATAATCACCGGCATAATCACCATGGTCAGAAAAAAATATAATTGCAGTATCATCACTTAATCCGGCGCGCTCAATACTGTCTATAACCATTCCCAATAAATAATCAACATACGATATAGATGCTAAATAAACAGACTGTATTTTTTTAAATAAATCATCATTCTGACTATTTAATTCTCTATATTCTTTAATATACGAATGAAACAGCGGAGCATTATTTTTCTCAGGTCTTAAATAATCAATATTAAATTTATCATATAAATTATAAAACTCTTTCGGTGCAGTATAAGGAGGATGCGGTTTACCTATTGGTAAGAATAAAAAAAACGGTTTTTTATGCTCAGCCTCTATAAATTCACAACCGCGTTTTACATATAAATAATCTATACTGTCTTCAATTCTGTCAAAAGGTTCAGCAAGAAAAGTGTAAAAATCTTTAAGACTTTTTTCTCCTCTTTTGTAATAATTCTTTCCACCGGGATTTGAAAAATTTTCAGTATAAGTAACACTTTCTTCAAAACTTTCTTCTGCGAGCAGATCATTTTTTCCGTACCAGGCTACATCATATCCGCTTTTCTTTAAATATTTTAATAAATTAGGTTCGTATGATTTTAATAAATTCCATAAACTTCTATGTCCGGAATTATGAACATATAATCCTGTCATAAAAGAACATCTTGAAGGTGTACACACAGGATTTTGGACAAAACAGTTTTCAAATTTCACACCCTCTTCAGCAAGTCTGTCAATATTAGGTGTTTTAACAAAAGGATGACCATAACAGCTCACACTTTCGGCCCGTAATTCGTCCGGATTAAAAACTACAAAATTCATACTTTTTTCCTTATTCTTTTAATGCACCTTCTCCAAGACCTCTTATAAAAGCTCTCATACCGAAAAAGAAAAGAATAACCAACGGTAATGCAGCAATAGTATATCCTGCCATTAATTCGCCCCATTGTTTGGTATATTCACCTTCCATATGTAACAATGCAACAGAAATAAGATGTTTATGACTATCTCTAATCATTATTAAAGAAGCTACAAATCTATTCCACTGATTTATTATTCGCAAAACAAGCAGAGTTCCTATAATAGGCATACTTAACGGTATTACAACATAACGGATCTGCTGGAGTGGTGAACATCCGTCAATAGAAGCAGCATCGAACAGATCTTTTGGGATCTCTTCTATAAAATTTTTTAAAACAAAGATAGTAAAAGCCTGCCCGCTTGATATACCGAGAAGTATTAATGCCCAATGAGAATTATACAGATGTATAGAAGTAATAAGTTTAAAAGTCGGGACCATATTAGCCACACCGGGATACATCATTAAAATCAAAAAAATATAAAAAAGGAAATTAGCACCAGGGACATGCTTATACCTGGCAAAGAAAAAAGCACCCATTACTGAAAACATTAACATCAAAACAACAGTTGTCAGCGAAACAAATATAGAATTAAAAATATTTGATTTAAGTTTATCCCATGCTTTAGAATAATTTTCAAAATGATAAGGTGCTTCAGGAAGCCAGGGATTCCTTGCAAACTGTTGATTATCCTTTAAAGATATATTTAACATTAAATAGATAGGCATTAATGCAGCAATAAGAATCATCCATAATATAATATGTTTTATTAATTCTTTTACTTTTCTTTTTCTTTTTTCATTCATAATACTTCTCCTTAATTTTATTTATCCACACGAACATATCTATTATTTATCCAGGTAAGAAGTAAAGTTATAAGAAATATTAAGAATCCAATGGCACAGCCATAGCCGAAATAACCCCTGCTAAAAGCTTCTCTAAAAATATACAAACCCGGAACAGTGGCTACTCCATTAGGACCACCGCTTTCTCCTAAAAAAAGATATACAAATTCCCAGCCTCTAATCGTATTTATTATCATTAAAACTAATACTATTCTGATTTGAGTCATTATTAAAGGCAATTCCATATACCAGAATACCTGAAAAGCATTAGCACCTTCCATTTTTGCTGATTCATAAATAGAACTTGGAATATTCTGTAATCCCGCCAGATATACAAGAACACTAAAGGCGCCTATCCACGGGAAACCGCGTAAAATTAAACTCGGAATAACCAATGATTCATTTGATAACCATTGAATAACTTTATCCGGATCAAGCCATCCTATTGCGTGAAGAATGGTATTTAAAATCCCCACATTAGGCTCATAAAAATATTTCCATAAAAGTATATTTACCATCTGTGGAATAATCATAGGAATAATAAAAAGTATCCTGTAAGCATATCTCCACCCGTCGTGAATAATATGATGTATAATAACAGCAGCTACAATTGCCGGAATCATCTTTACTAAATTTGCAAGAATAAAAATAAATACAACACCGAAAGACTTCCAGAGTCTTACATCATGAAACATTTTTACAATATTCGAAAGTCCAACATATTCTTCGATTGTATCTCCATCCCATCTGTAAAAAATATGAATAAACCCGTTTATTATAGGATAATAATTAAATATAAGGACTAATAATAAAGGTACAGCTACAAGAGAATAAATAACTATCATTTGCTTAACATTTTTTTTCATTACTAACTGCATAATAAACACCTCTTATTATTTATTTTAAATTTTTCAAATATCTTTTTACAATAGAAGCCCTGTTTGAATAAGGAAACTTTTTCAAAAATTCATTATAATACTTTCTTGCAATATCATTATTTTTTAATTTAACCTCACTGATACGACCTAATCTGAATAAAACAGTTTCTCTTTTTACATCAGAAGTTATTCCAATTTTGTAAGCGCTTTCTAAATGAGAGAAAGATTTTTTATAGTCTTGCTTTAAGTTTACATACATTCTCTCAATATAAAGATGAATTGTAATGGTATTCTCCGGGTCGCCTTTATACTTTCGTAAAAAATCTTCTAATAATTTAAATCCTTTATTTTGAACTTTCTTATCTTTACTGAAAAAATAAGGCTCAGCCATATAAGTTACAGC
The DNA here is from genome assembly GCA_964418785.1 of uncultured Spirochaetia bacterium. Classification (GTDB taxonomy): domain Bacteria; phylum Spirochaetota; class JAHITG01; order JAHITG01; family CAYQNP01; genus CAYQNP01. The sequence goes on from CAYQNP010000231.1 coordinate 29,750, forward strand.
AATACAGCTATAAGCAGAAGAAGGAACTTTTTTTATAATACTCTTATATGTATCTGTAATTTCATTATCACTAAAATCTTTTAATTTATTCTGTTTATGGGCTATTTGCAGAACACGAGCATAAGATAAAGCAGCTTCAGACCAGATATCAGAATCTACTTCAGGATTATTAATTATTTTTTTTAATCCTTTAAGCCCAAATGGGATATCTTTTTTATCTTTATCATAAATAAAACACAGGTAATAAATAAGTTCTGCTTCAGGTTTATTTAAGTATTTTTTAGTTATTTTACGAGCAGTTTTAAATCTCATATCCTGATACGCTTTTAAAGCAGATTCAATATCATTTTCATAATCGGCCTTTCCGGAGACCGGGAAAATAAACATTGCACTGAGAAATATTGTTATAAAACTTTTTATAAACTTTTCCATAAAACACCTCTGTTTTTTGCAACCGCTTCCAATAGGTTGCAAAAAAAATATTTTTACTCCTACCTTTAATTATACTCCTTTTAATTAAAAAGTCAAGTTTAAAAATAAAAATTTTTATTTTATAACTACTTTAAACTGAAAATTCACCTTATTGCCTGCTTCTATTAATTCTCCTTTCCATCTGATATAAATTATACGATTTTTATCTGTTACCGCACCTGCATTAAAAAAGTCAGATGACTCCCAGGACATATCAGGACTACTATTCGTAGCAACTTCAAAAATCCAGTCAGCAGGCATAGATATATTTGTAAAAAACATAAATGCTGATGGAAGTTTATCTATTATTATATTATTAAATGAATTTCGTTCTGATCTATTTGTTGTTATTATATTATAGACAATAGAAGCACCGGGAATAGCATTATTGCCGCCTAAAGGATCTGTAATTCCATCTATACTTTTAGAAATATATAAAGTTGCAGTAGTTGAGAGAGAACATTCTTTCCAGCCCATATCCGGATATCTACCGAGATAATTATCTGAAATCCCTTTTATAACTTTTGCCTGATCATACGCATAACTTTCCGGGGAAGTTATGGTAAAATCTCCTGTTGTATCAATTATAGGGTCAGTAAGCCAGTTTCCCAATCCCCATATCAGTTTTCCGGTACCTCTATTATTTGTTGGGCCCAATACATTGCCAAATATATCAGAGTATCTTATATTTATAATTCCGCTGCCAATATTCTCTATTCCGAATTTACTGTTGGATAATATTATATTATTATACAGAGTTGCACTGCTCGTATTAGTAAAATATATCCCTGACCCGTTTAAACTGTTATAAATTGTGTTATTTATAATTCTGTTATTTGTAGCTTCTAATTCAGAGTAAATGCCGTAATTACTGCAATTATAAACTAAATTCCTGAATATATCATTTTTATTAGCATTTTTCAAGCGAAATCCTATATTCTGGTTATTTCCGTATATAATATTTGAGCAGATCTTATTATGAATAACATTTCCGCCTCTTAAAAATATCCCTTCATTGTCATTTGAATATATAATATTATGAGATATAAAATTCGTTGAAAATCTACCTGCGCCAAGTATTGCATTTTTCTGATTTTTATATAATGTATTATATCGAATTATATTGTAATTACCATTCATCATATATATAGCAGAATTCTGATTATCTCCCCATATTACATTACTAAAAATAGTATTATAATCTCCTCCAATATTTACAGTACAAATTCCATAGAATTTATTAAGATAAATTTCATTATTACATATAGTATTACTTTTAGCATTACCTAACAACAAAATGCCATTAGAAAAATGAGAGTAAATATTATTACCTTTTATAAATATATTATCACTGTCATTTATATAGATACCGTTTTTTTGAACTTCACCAAAAATATTATTGGAAATAATGAAATTATTATCTGCCACACCGGCAGCAATCTTTATGCCATTAGTTAAATTAGAACAGATTGTGTTATACTTTATATTATTACTTATACTATTATTATCTACCAGAATACCGTTATCTATATGAGATGAAATATAATTATTTAAGACAGTATTATAATCTGATGCATTTATTATAATACCATTTTGTTGTTTTCCTCCAATGATTTCATTTGATACAATGCAGTTTCTAAAGGGAGCGTATGACAATTTAACACCTGCATCAACATTAGACAGGAATATATTGTTTACTATTTCATTACTGCATGAATTATCTACTAATCGAATTCCTGTCGAAGTATATCTTTTAATTACAAAACCGTTTATTTTTATTTTATTTACATTTGAATATAATGTAAATCCGGACCACTTTACATCTTCTCCTGATAGCACAGGCATAGTATTAGAAAGTCTGGTAATAACCAGATAGCCTGAATTTTTATTCGAGTAAATAGCGATTTTTTCATTATAAACACCGGGGAAAACATACACAGTTGCTGAAGTACAGAAAGGCGGACCTTTAGAAGCCCTATCTACAGCCTCCTGTATTGTAGCGAGCGGATATTCAAAAGTTCCGGGATTTCCATCATACCCGGAGTCATCATCAACATAGAACGGCCCGCTGGTAGACGGTGTTGTATATTCTACATCTAAATACGCATGTTTAGAAACACTGGTGTTCTCAAAAGTAGTTAATTTTGCATAATTATCACTCCCGGTTCCGTACACAGTAGGCCGTATTCTTATCTGGAACCATCTGTCGGAGCCGTCAAGAACCCAACTTTTTCTATTGGTTACTGCAAATCTAACTAAATTAGTACAGGGTATTCCATACCAGCCTAAATCTACATAATTAAACTGATAAAAAGAATTTGTATAATCTGAATTTGTTATTTCATCTCCCGGATTAATATTTGAACCAAAATCACAAAAATCAACTGTATACGGATTACATACTGTAGGATCGCCCAGCGCAGGACCGGCACTATAAACATAAAAAACAGCAGATAAAATATTTGCATTTGTAGGAACAGCCTTTAAATTAACCCCGAATAAAGAATACCATTCTCTATCAGTATTCGCTATATCGCCAATGTAGGCAGATATTCCGCCTACATTTGTAACTCCGTTATCCTTTATTCTGCCATCCTGTTTTCCGTTATCAACCGGTATTATAAGAGCAAATATATTAGATGCTCCCAAATATGTATATAATAAAAAAGTATATACAAAAAAAATCGTTCTATTCATAAATCAATTCCCCCTATGAACTGGTCCACCATATCTGGAAACGCTTCCAATAAATCCCGCTTGTTTCCGCATCTTCTATCTCCCCTATTATTTGTTATACTTCTACTCCTCCTGTGTCGTTATAACGCTTTCTTTACATACGATATATATATTATTATTATAGACGATACTCCTGCTATTCCTGTAATTAATGCTATACTAATACCTCCGTATCCCAATTGTTTAAACAGCACAGATACTGCTGCCACAAATACCATTATTGCAAATAAAAATTTTAAATTATCAGATTTTACTTTTTCTGTAGCATTGGCTCCTATAATTATCCCTAAAAAAGTAGTAATAATCATAAACAGAACAGACCGCCAATCTACATGTTTTGCCATTACATATCCTACACCGCCGCTGAAACTCGTAATAAAAGTTGTAAAAATACTTGTTCCTACAGCTAATTTTGTCGGCACCTTCACTATATATATCAAAATCGGCAAAAGAATAAATCCGCCGCCCACTCCCAGAGTACTGCTTAAAAATCCCACAAACGCCCCTATAAATATAATTTTCCAGACAGATATTTTTAAATCATTTTTTCCGTTTAAATTAATATTAATAATCGGCGGTATAATCTTTTTAACTCTGCTATCCTTTGGTGTAAATCTTAATTTTTTTTCTATAAGCATATACAAACTTTCCAGCATTAAAAACACTACATAAATATATCTAATCACAGAATCTGCAAGATTTAAATTTTCAAGATAAAACACAAACTTTTTCCCCAATAAAACACCTAAAATAGAAGAAATCCCTATAAATAAACCAAGAGTATAAACAACATTACCTGATTTACGATGTTTTAGAGTACCGACAATAGAGTTTACAATTACATAAATAAGGCTTGTTCCGACTGCATACGGCATTGGCAGTCCGGCAAGATTTAAAATAGGTGTAACAAGCCATCCTCCGCCAATTCCGTAAAATCCGCTCATTAATCCTGCTGAAAATCCCAATACAAGCAAAAGCCATATTGCTACATTAAAATCTGAAACTAAAAAATCCATTCACTCTCTCTCCTCAAAACATATTTTATCTAAACCTTACCTTAACTATTTTACCTTTTTTTTCAAGTTTAATTTTACCTTTTTTCTGCTTTCCTTTAAATTTTACCCGAATATAATATTTCCCGAGAAATCCTCTGATTTTAAACTCACCGTTCTTATTAGTAATGCCATCTGCTTTAGTTGTCCATTTATTATTTACTAAATTTAACCAGACTTCTCCATTCTTCTTAATTTTACCATTTTCATCAACCAATGCCCACGGTTCATCAGACACAAATGTCCATGCATATATTCCCACTATTGAAGGATGACTAAAATAAACTGTCATCACCTCTTCCGTCATTTTTGCCCTCATATCATCATCATAAAACGGACCTTTTTTTCGTTTCTTGCCTCTAATCTCAAATTCTGTTGCTTCCATTAATAAACCTAATTGAGCGAATTTTTCCAATCTCTCATATAATACTTCCGGCTGAATATAAGGTCCAAATCTCGTCTGAAATCCTATTCCATCTATTGGTGCGCCATTGTCGATTAAATACTTTATTGTATTATAATACTCATCCATAAAACCATCTCTATTATCTGAAATAATTTTATTCTCATTTATGTATAGTTTACAATCTTCATTATAAGCATTCTCTCGCGCAAGTTTAAACCATTCAACCATTATCTCATCTCCGAATATATCCTGCAGCAAATGATTAGCGCGCGGTTCATTTAAAACATCCCATTCCATAACATCCCATTTTTTCGCATACTCAATAATAGACTTTGTAACAAGTTTTTTTAATAATTTCGGTTTATCCAGAGCCTTTTTAATATTACTTGCAAGATGTTTCTCTCCGGGCCAGATTAATGTATGCCCTCTTACACTTATACCATTCTGATGAAACCAATTAATAACTTCTTCAGCATATTTAGCACGATTTCTTTTCAATTTATATTTCAATGCATTTGCAAAACCTGCTGAATTAAAAAATTTTAAAAATAATTTTTTATATTTCTCCGGACTTATTTTAATTCTTTTTTTTGAACTGGCGTTTTTTTCATCAAAAAATCCGAACACATCAACAATTCCACCAAATTTAAATGCATGCTTAATTAATTTTACCGATACTTTAGCATTCTTTATTGGTTTTCCGTTTTTATCAACAACTCTTATAACTAACGGTGCTTTTCTATATTTGTTTATTCTTCTTTCCGCATCATCTTTCCAATTGCTGTATAAAAATTTAATATTTATTGTTAAAACTATTAAAAAAATAAATATTTTTTTTATCACAAAAACCTCCTGAATATTCATTTAAATTTTCATCTAATAACACCTATTTTTTTAGGCTTTAACATTGCCATTTTATCGTTAACCTTAATCATAATAAGATATATTCCTGTTCCAACTTTATTTCCCGAATCATCTTTTAAATCCCAATAAGTTTTATAATCATAATTATCCGCACCCACTTCAATTCGTCTCACCAGAACCCCGGTAATCGTATAGATTTCAAATTCTACCTTACTTCCTGTATTGACACGATATTCCAAGACAACATTTTCAGCATCATTTAACCTTACAGGATTAGGATACACAGAAAATGCTGTGGTTACATTTGAATAAATAACATGAGCCGGCTCCATATTAGTTATAACAGTAAAAGAATAAGCAGGAATATATAATGAGTCTCCCATTTGCCCTAAATTATTTACCTGTAAATAAGATTCTGAAGGCAGAATTCTTAAAGGATTATTTGTCATCTGTAAAACATCACCTGAAGAACCAAATCCGGTTGTAGATACAATATACGCATTTGCTGAGAAATTCACTATAAACGCACTGCTTTTTTTATTTTCATGATAAAACTTCCAGCCAATAACTGCAGAGTAATTAGATATCCCTGTAGCAGAAAGAATTGGAACATTATTAAACTCTAAAGAAACTATGCTTGATGCATTATTTATCAAAGGACTTAATAAACTTAATATTTTTCCTTTTACAGTTAATTCACCCTTTGCAGTTGTTAAATTTGCGCCGGAAGGATAATAATAATTATAATCCGACAACCAATCTGTATCTTCCCACATATAAGAAGCTCCGCCTCTGTCAAACTGCTGTCCGCAGAAAAATTCTACTCTATTATCCCTTAAAAAAACATCTATCTGTGCAAGCATAAAAAGACCATGTGCCCAGGTGTATTTAATCGGCGGTTCATAATCACTATGTAAATCAAACTCTGTCACCCATATAACCGTATCATCCGGCAGATCATTATTTGCGCGCAATAAAGCCCAATCAGACTTAGGCGTACCTAATAATTTAACTATACCATCATCTGCTGTAAACTCATTCCATATTTCAGCTTCATTGGTTCCTGAATACGGTAATCGGGGGTACCAATGTATTATTACCGCATCATTATTAGTACAATAATTTAATACATCCTGAT
>CAYQNP010000232.1:0-9497 GCA_964418785.1 uncultured Spirochaetia bacterium
AGTAAAAAAAGCTTCTTTGGTTGACAAAGTAGACAGTCCTAAAGTTTTAAAAACTGACTGGTCTTGGTTAAAAAATCTACTTATATATCTGCTCATATTTGTAGCAGGATACCTCACTGCCTTGTTTTGGAAGTGGACAAAAAATGTACAAACAAAAGAAGAGAACCCCTTAAAAGTAAAGATACAAAACACTAAAGATGAAAAAGCTTTACTGCAAGTTTTACTAGCCCACGACAGCCATCGTTTCGCTTCAGCCATCGCAGTCTTAGAAAGCTCTTTGTATGGAGATGGTAAAATCAATTTAAATAAAGTCACACCTATTTTCTGTAAAATAACTTTCATTTATACTATAAGATACCTCAAAAATAAAAATCTTCAAGTAAAAAAACAAGAAAAACCTTATATATTATTTCTCGGTAATTGTTTCTTTAATTTTTAGTCCAAAATGTCTTCCCTGTTTTTCAATATAGGCAAGAACCTTATCACCTTTTTTTAAATTTACAACAGATTTTGGTGAGCCGTTTTTTTGTGTAAGTCTTATAGTTTCTGCATTTTGAAGCACTATTGAATAATTTGTATTATTATTTTTGCCTTCAATAAGAAGCATAGGTCTTTTTTCAATCTTTACTCTTCCGACATAACTAACCTTTGTTTCACCTTTATAATTAACAATAAGCACTTCATCTCCGCTTTTTAATTCGGATAAATACTTTGTTTTATTATTAGGAGTTAAGACATAAGCGTGGACAGCACCGGCATTTACTCTAAACGGACGGGGCGAAACATACGGGTTCTCAACACTCTCTGAATGAACAAGAAACATACAGGCAGCAGTATTACCTGTAAGCATACCCTCCCCTATGCTCATATTAGTAGTTGTGTCAATACAAACTCTGTCGCTCATTCCAAGTGCTTTTACATTTGTTATCTCAATCTCAGATAACTGATATTTTTCTGAAGAAAGTTTATTTACAGCATTAAGAATATCTTTTACTTTAAGAAAATCCTGATTTTTTATAACTATTCCGTTCACACCAGATTCCAGAACCGGAAAAGCACCTACAGCACATCATTCGTCATATACTTCTGCATAAAAATTTCCGCCCGAAGCAATTAAATTCTCCAGCGGAATTATCTTCCAATCACTTGCTTTTATTATTACGGTTTTACTCTTTCCCAATTTTGCAGCTTTAATCTCATCATTCTTTGTCTTTATATCTATTTCGACAATATCATTTTTAAAATTCAAATCCCCTTTTTTTTCACCTATAATTAAAATCTTACCGAGTTCTTTAACTTTATTAATATCATTGTCCGCAACAATAAGACCTGTTGCTCCGTTTTCAAGTGCTGTTGTAACTATTTTTTTATCAAACGGTTTTGCATATACCCATACCTGTTTCATTTCTTTTTTTCCTCCTAAAAAAGATTTAAACTATATTAATATTATGATTTTTTATGTCAAATAATATTTAAAAAATTTAATAAATTAATATAGCATAATAAATAACTTGACTTTAAATAATTATTATATAGTTTTTTGTAAAAATAAAGCAAGGAATAGAGTATGAAAAAATTATATATAATTATATTAATATCAATTTTGAGTATTTCCACTGTTTATTCAGAACTTTATGACTGGAATTTTATTACTATTAATTCAGAAGTTGTAACTTTTTATGACTTTAAAACAGACTGTTTAAAATTAAAAGAAACATTTATAAAATACGGCAGGCCTGTGCCAAATAATCTGCAAACAATGATTTTTGACAAATTAATAAATAAAAAAATCATTGAATCTGCTGCTGAAAAAAGAGAAATTTTTATAAGTGATAACGAAATAAATGAACGGATTGAGAATATAAAAACATTAAACAGATTATCAGATGCAAAATTTAAAGAAGCTTTAAAACAGGAAGGAAAAACTTTAAAATCTTTAAAAGATGATATTAAAAATCAAATATTAACTGAAAAAATAATGAACCTCGAAGTAAGAGGTGAAGTTTCAGAGCCGACGGATGAAGAGATTCGAAGTTATTATAATAAGCATAAGAAGGAAATGGTATCCCCTGAAAAAATCAAAGTATCGCACATCCTTATTATGGATAATCCGAATGCATCTTTAAAAAAGCGAATGGAAACGAAAAAACTTGCGAAAAAAATATTAAAAGAAGCACTTGCAGGGAAGAACTTTGCTAAACTTGCAAAAAAATATTCTCAAGACGAAACTTCCAGAGACCTTGGCGGAAATATCGGATATATAGGAAAAGGTGAATGGCTGCCGGAAATCGATGCCCAATTATTCTCTCTTGGAGTCGGCAAAATATTTCCTCAAATACTACACTCTCGCTGGGGATGGCATATTGTAAAAATAACCGATAAAAAACCTAAACGGCATATTCCTTTTGATGAAATTAAAGAAAAATTAAAAAATATTATATTCCAGCAAAAAATGCAGGAAAAATTTCTTGAATGGCTAAATGAACAAAGAAATACTGTTTTTCTCAGAGTGGTTTTTCCTGATAACTCTATCTACACATATTCTTATAATAAATGGCGAAATGCAAAAACAGATGATTTTATCTCAAATGATGATTTTAAAGTCCTTGTAAATAAAATTAAATTATGAATAAAATATTAATAGATACAACCTTTTTAGCAGCCGCAAATACACTGAAATTAGCGTGTGAAAAAATTTACAACAATCAAAATTCTATTGAAATAATCGCTGAAAAATTAAAAAATTTTGAGTTAGACAAGATTTTATTTATAAATAAAAAAGATTTAACTTCCGAATTGGAACAAGTCTGCCGTCAATACAATATATCAATAGAATATCCGGAAATAGAAATAAAAAATTATAAAGACCTGTTAAACGCATTAAATATTCTTGTAGGGAAAAACAATATAGATAATATAATTCTGCTTTATGCTGATTACATATTCGTTGATACGGATAAAATAAACAGTATGCTTAAACTCCATAACTCAAATTTAACTGAATATACTTTTGGTGAAAATTATGTAACAGGTCTGGTTCCGGAAATCTTATCTGCAGATTTTTTAAAAAAGATTATAGAATACGATTTAAAAAAACCGGATATTTTAAGCAGACGGGTATTTGATAACACAACAGCAGATATAAATAAATTCTTTATAGAAGTTGATATAGCAGAAGTAGATTTCAGTATAAAAAGAATAGAACTGACAGCAAATTCAAAACGCAACATTAAATTGCTGAAAAATATACTTCAATACAGTCATCCATCAAAATCTTATATTGAGATTTATAATACAATAAACAAGCATCCTGAAGTTCTCCATATATTCCCTAAATATGTTGAAATAGAAATTACAAACCGATGTAATATGAGATGTTCATTCTGCCCAAGACAACTTATGACAAGACAAGAGCAGGATATGAATTTTGAGCTTTACAAAAAAATCATAGATGAATTAACAGAGAATTACGATGATATTATAGTGGCTTATTCATTATTTGGAGAACCGCTGCTGCACCCTGAATTTAAAAACTTTGTAAAATATACAATTGAGAATTCAAATATTTTTAGTCTTATAATCGAAACAAATGCTGTTTTAATGACAGATGATATGATAAAATTTCTTTCAGCTTTCCCACCGGATAAACTAATTATAATTTTCGGTGTTGATGCAATAAAACCGGAAACCTATGAAAAAATACGAATTTCGAATGATAATAAAAACCTGTTCTCTACTGTAAAAACAAATATAGAAAAATTTCTTACTTTTAACGACATAAATAAATATAGAAGTTTTATACAGATATTAAAATTAAAAGATAATTTTTTAGAAATAGAAGATTTTTATAATTACTGGAAAAAATTTACAGATAATATAATTATACAAAAATATAACAATTATATAAATCAATTACCGGATAAAAGCATTACAGATTTAACCCCTCTTGACAGACTTCCATGCTGGCACCTTCAGCGCGATCTGGAAATATTCTCAAACGGAACAGTTCCGCTATGTAAACAAATTATAAATGATACTAATATTATAGGGAATTTAAATAATGAGAAAATAATTGATATATGGAACAAATTAAAAACCCCGTTTAGAGATAATTATCATACTGATTTTAATAAAATAAATATATGCAGGAAATGTGATGAATGGTACACCTATAATTTTTAATTACTTTTTTTTAAAAAGTTTTCAAACTCATTTGAGTAATATTTTTCAATACACTCAAATGCAAGCTGATTTCTCAGCAATCTGTTCTCAACATTTGCTTTTTTCCTGCGGATATAATCAAGAATCTGTTTACGAATATGCGCTAAAAACTCTTCTAAATTTTTATCTGTTTCATTCATACTATTTAAAATAAATATGCGGAAAATTAAATGTCAAGTAAAAAATTAAAAGAAAAAACAGCTGTCTTTCTGCAGGTTAGATTAAACTCTGACAGATTAAAAGAAAAAGCATTCCTTCCCCTGCAAAGCAAAAGTATATTGCAGCATATAATAGACAGACTCCTGCTCGCAAAAAAACTTATAGATTATATAGTAGTTGTATGCCCTGAAGAGGATAAAATCAAAATACAGAAACACCTGAAAAGTTATTCAGACATAATAATATTCGGCGGAGAAACCGACAATGTACTTAAACGCTACTACGATGCAAATAAGTTGATAGAAGCCGACATAATAATTCGTGCAACAGGTGACAATCCTCTTGTAGATATCCCGCATCTAATAAAAGCGCTTAATTTTCACATAAAAATAAAAAATGATTACACAATTTTTAAAAACCTGCCTCTCGGCACAGGTATAGAAGTCATATCATCTTATGCTTTAACTGAGACTTTTAAAAATGCAGATAAAAAATATCAATTAGAACATGTTACTCCTTATATAAGAGAAAACAAAGAAAGGTTTAAAACAATATTCCTCGAGCCTGAAAAATTTTTTCAAAGACCTGATTTAAGACTAACTGTTGATGAAGAGAACGATTATAAACTTATGGATATAATTTATCACAATTTATACAAAAATAAGCCAATACCACTAAAGGAAGTACTTCTGTTTCTTGACAAAAATCAAAAACTTTTAAGTATAAATAAAGATGTAAAGCAGATAAAGGTTCCTTAAGTTATATTTCTAAATAAATCGTGGATTGACATACTATTACCGTAATAAGTATTTATAATTTAACATAATACTCAACTATTCGCTATTGCCAGATACATAATATCTTCCTCCGTCCCCACAAAGTTTATACTGTTTTGCACCGTCCCCATCGCCAGAGAATCATATTTCTAAATATTTATTGACAAATAAAATAAAATAATTAAACTAATAAAACAACAAAATATTGGAGGCGGCATATGTTTAAAGGAGCATTTACTGCAATTGTAACACCATTTAAAAATAATGAGATAGACTTCAAGGCTTTTGAGGAATTAATAGAATTTCAAATAAGCAATGGGATACACGGTATAGTACCGTGCGGGACAACAGGGGAATCTGCAACACTCAGTTTTGAAGAACATAAAGCAGTTATAAAAAAATGTGTTGAAATTGTAAACAAGCGAGTTCCTGTAATAGCAGGAAGCGGTTCAAATAATACTATGGAAGCTATTGAACTTACTCAATTTGCAAAAGATGCAGGGGCAGACGGAGCGCTGGTTATTACTCCTTATTATAACAAACCCACACAGGAAGGCTTATACCATCATTTTAAAACAGTTGCAGAAGCTGTTAATATTCCTATTGTAGTGTATAATGTACCCGGAAGAACAGGTGTAAATCTTCAGCCGGATACACTTGCACGATTAAAAGATATTCCGAATATTACTGCTGTAAAAGAAGCAAGCGGAAGTGTTGCTCAAGCTGAAGAAATATTCATAAAGACTGAAGGGAAAATAAATATTTTATCCGGAGATGATTCTTTATACTTTCCCCTCCTTGCAATAGGCGGTTCCGGTGTTATTTCTGTTGTATCAAACATAATACCTGCTGATGTTTCTGAAGTTTATAATAAATTTGCAGCCGGCAATATTAAAGAAAGCCGGGATATTTTTTATAAATATTTTTTCCTCACTAAAAGTATGTTCTATGAAACAAATCCTATCCCAGTAAAAACATCATTAAATCTCATGGGGAAAATAAGTAATGAGATGAGATTGCCGTTATATCCAATGTCTGATAAAAACAAAGAAAGACTTCTGTCTGACCTTAAAAAATATAAAATTGTATAATATTTTTCTTGACATTTGAATTAAAAACATATATTAATATTCGATTTTACTAAAAATTTTAATTTTGTTAGGAGGATAAAAAGAAAGATGGAAAACAAAATTAATTCTTTAGGCAGACATTTGTTAGTCGAATATTATAAATGTGATACAGACATATTAAATGATATAGAAAAAATCAGAGAATATATGATTGAAGCAGCTAAAAGAAGCGGTGCTACGGTTGTAAATGATGTGTTTCATCTCTTTAATCCTTATGGAGTAAGCGGAGTTGTTGTTATTGCAGAATCACATCTTGCAATTCACACCTGGCCGGAATACGGTTTTGCAGCTGTAGATTTATTCACCTGCGGTGATGATGTTGATCCATGGATTGCATTTGATTACTTAAAATCAAAACTTAAAGCTCAATTTAATATGTCGATGGAACTCAAACGAGGATTACTGGATGTAGGAAATAGAGAACTTCTCTTTAAGCCTGATGCAAATTCAAATTCTGAAGAAAATAAAGTTAAACTAAAAGCAGTATAAGGAGACTTTGGTGGGAATAAAAGATGTACCTGACAAATTCTTTTTAGTAGCGGGAAAAGGCGATGCAGAATACGGTTTGAACGCATTTGATATTGCCCTGCTCAATGCAGGGGTGGGTAATACAAATCTAATACGGCTCAGCAGTATACTTCCGCCAAACGCAAAAGAGATTAAGCCTGTCAGATTTAAACTGGGAGAATTAATCAGCATAGCATATGCTTCAAAGATATCATCTATTAAAGGTGAAGTTATTGCAGCAGCCATAGCAGTTGCAATACCGGAGGATCCGTTACTTAACGGTTTAATTATGGAACATTCCGGGCCCGGCACTGCAGAAGAGATAGAAAGCATAGTTATAAAAAAAGCAGAACTCGGGATGCAGTATAGAAATTATAAAATAAAAGACATTAAAAGCATTTCTGTTGAACACACCACAAAAGATATCGGTGCTGTTTTTGCAGGCGCTGTATTACTTTAATTTGAAACGAGGTAGTAAAATGAAGATTGATTCATGGATATTCGAAGCTCACGATGATATGAAACATGGTTATAAAGTAAAAAATATTCTTTTTCTGGAACAAAGCAAATATCAGGAAGTTGCTGTTCTGGAAACTGAAGGATACGGAAAAGCCTTATATCTTGACGGACTGCTTATGCTTACGGAAAAGCACGAATTTTTCTACCATGATGTAATTGTTCACCCTGCTCTGTTTATACATCCTGAGCCCAGGAATGTTCTTATTATCGGCGGCGGTGACGGCGGCTCGCTCCGCGAAGTTCTTAAACATCCTTCGGTTCAGCATGTAGATATGGTTGAAATAGATGAAATGGTAGTCGAAGTGTCGAAAAAATTTTTCCCAACTTTAAACACAGAATTTAATAATCCTAAAGCTAATGTAATGTTTAAAGACGGTATTAAATATGTTGCTGAAACTTCTGCTAAATATGACATTATTATTGTTGATTCTTCAGACCCAATAGGTCCTGCAGAAGGATTATTTAATAAGACTTTTTATGAAAATGCTGAAAAAATTCTCAACTCTGACGGAATTATCACTTCTCAAATTGAATCCCCACTCTTTTATGCAGAATTTTTTAAACAGCATTTTTCAATCACAAAAAAAATATTCCCTATTGCAATGCCTATGATAGGATTTGAACCTGATTATCCTTACGGAATGTGGGGATATTCATTCCTGTCAAAAAAATATCATCCTTTAAACGACTTTTCAGAAGAAAAAGTAAGCAGAAGCAATATAAAAACCAATTATTATAATCCTGAAGTGCATAAAGCTCTGTTTGCCTATCCGAATTTTGTAAAGGATTTATTAAGTGAGTAAATTCCTTGCATCAAAAAAAAACAGGGAAACGGCTGATATAATTTTAGCCGGAGCTCCGTTCGATTCTACTTCTTCTTTCCGCAGCGGTCAAAGATTTGCTCCTGAAATGATTAGATTATATTCTGATTCTATCGAAACTTATTCCCCTTATCTTGATAAAGACCTTGAAAATGTGAACTTTTATGATGACGGAGATATAAATATAATCCCGGGAGATATATCTTCTTCGCTCTCCAATATTGAAAAATATATTACTTCTATTATAAACAATAACAAACTTCCTTTTACAATAGGAGGTGAACATCTTATTTCTTATCCTGTACTAAAAGCACTTAAAAATAAATATACAAATATTACAGTAATACAGTTTGATGCACATACAGATTTGCGCGATGAATATCTTGGTCTAAAATTATCACATGCTACTGTTATGAAAAGAATACTTGAATTAGATAACATTGACTTAATTCAAATAGGTATCCGCTCCGGTACAAAAGAAGAATTTGAATTTGCCAGAAAGCATAATACTATTTTTTCACCGGAAGATTCCGCAAAAATCAACGAACTTATAACTAATAAAAATGTTTACATAACAGTGGATATTGATGTTTTTGATCCTGCGTTTGTACCGGGTGTAGGCAATCCTGAATCCGGCGGTATAGATTTTCTGTCTTTCATAAGTTTTATAAAAAAACTTAATATACACTTGCTTACAGGAATTGATGTTGTTGAACTTATTCCGAATATAGATTCCACACATACTTCGACGATTTTTACAGCAAAACTTATCAGAGAACTTCTCTTGATTATTTAAAGTCCATACATTAAAAATCTAAAGAAGGAACATTAACAATACCAGTATCATAGTAGTGTTTTATTTTGCTTACTTCACTTACCAGATCAGCATATTCAATTATTTTATTATCAATATAATGTCCGGTTAAAATAACATTAGTTTTTTTATTTTTCTTTTTAAGACACTTTAGCAAATCATCATTTGTAATAATATTCTCTTTTATTAAATCAAGAACTTCATCAAGCACAACTAAATCATACTCTTCCGAAATTTTTACAGCTGCATTTAAAAACATCTCTTTTTGATACTCAAAAATTTTATTTTTTAACGATTCGGTTATATTATTATAATAAAAAAAAGGATGTTTGTATTCAGAAAAATATATTTCAACATTAAGGGATTCAAGTATTTTATCTTCTCCTGAATTATTTTTAATTTTAAAAAATTTAAACAAGCAGATTTTATCAGTATAATTCAAAGCTCTTATAATAGACCCCACGGCAATTGAAGTTTTCCCCTTCCCATTACCGTAAAAAACCTGAATAAGCCCTTGTTTATTCATTTTATTTTAAACAAAAATATCTTT
>CAYQNP010000233.1:0-4467 GCA_964418785.1 uncultured Spirochaetia bacterium
GAAAAAAGAGAATTTTTTAACTTTTAGGATTGATTTTTAAATTTTTTACGCCAATCTGAGCTAAAAAAGGCAAAAAGAGAAAAGGGGAAGTGTTGACTCTAATAATTTTAAAATTCTAAAAGTTTTTTGGGAATTTCTGAATTCTGCAAAATATATATTGACTTTAAATTTTTTTGCATTATACTTAAATGAATCAAACAAAATACAACTGCGGGAGGTATATCTTATGCGAGTATATGATATAATATTAAAAAAAAGAAATGGTGAAAAGTTAAGTAATGAGGAAATATCTTTTATAGTAGGCAAATATACTAAAAATGAAATACCTGATTATCAAATGGCAGCTTTTTTAATGGCTGTATGGTTTAGAAAAATGGATGGGGAAGAGCGTGCACAATTTACTCTTGAAATGTTAAACTCCGGTATTAAAATAGATTTAAGCGATATAGAAGGTATTAAGGTTGATAAACATAGTACAGGTGGAGTAGGGGATGGGCCTTCTCTTTCTCTGGCACCTATTGTAGCTGCCGCCGGCGGGAAGGTCCCTATGATGTCAGGAAGAGGCTTGGGACATACCGGCGGTACACTCGATAAACTTGAATCAATTCCAGGATATACTGTTACACTTACTCCCGATGAAGTGAAAAATATGCTGAAAACTGTCGGCGTTGTTATTATGGGACAAACCGATGATATTGCTCCTGCAGATAAAAAAATGTATGCACTTAGAGATGTTACTGCTACGGTTGATAGTATTGATTTGATTTCTGCTTCAATTATGAGTAAAAAATTAGCAGAAGGTATGGATGCACTTATTCTTGATGTTAAAACCGGAAAAGGTGCTTTTATGCAGAAATTAGATGATTCTATTGCTCTTGCACTTTCAATGGTAGAAATTGGTTCTAATCTTGGGAAAGATATGTTTTCTTATATTACAGATATGAATCAGCCGCTTGGTAGAGCAGTAGGAAATGCTCTTGAGATGAAACAGGCTATCGATATACTTAAAGGTAACGGCCCTGCAGATCTTGTAGAAATTGTTAAACTTTATAGCGCCAGAATGCTTGTTATGAGCAAAATTGCATCTTCAATTGAAGAAGGAAAAAATATTGCTCAAAAAATGATTGATTCAGGCAAAGCCCTGGAATCATTAAAAGGAATGATTGAAGGACATAAAGGAAATCCAAAAGTCATTGATGATTATTCTCTCTTTCCAGGTGCTTCAATCGTTGAAGAATTTCCTGCTCCTGAATCAGGTTATATTGAAGATATTGATGCACTTACTGTGGGTATTAGTTCTGTATTACTTGGAGCAGGCAGGGAAACTATGGAATCAAAACTTGATTACGGAGTGGGCTATATTTTAAATAAAAAAGTAGGCGATAAAGTGCAGAAAGGTGAATCCTTGCTGACTATATATGCTAATGATGAAAGCAAACTTGCTGCTGCAAAAGATAAATTAAAAGGCGCTTATAAATTTTCCTCTAATCCTGTGAAAGTGCCGCCTCTTGTATATGGATATGTTACCAGGGACGGATTTACCGAGGAAATAATCGAACGCCCGACTTTATAAAATTCTCAAAATTCTCAGGCTTATGATTGCAGTGTAACTCATTATTTTGGCATTGCTGTTATTAATTATATACGTAATACTGTTATCCGAAAAAGAAAGATATACCATATATAAAAAGAAAATATGTATAAATTTCCTAACGGTTGTCATTTTATACTAAAGTGAATGAATTATAATATTATATGATCTAAATAAAAGAATCGTAGAAAGTTAATAAAGTGTTGCACTGTCCCCAGCTATATTCTACTTCCGATAACATATATTATGTTAACCAAAGCATATTTAGATTTATTTTTTATCGTAATATTGTAAATTATTTGATAATATTGAAATCTTTTTTAATAATTTTATAGAAGGATTTCTTTTGTAATATTCCCTTAAATATTTTAAAGCTTCCGGGAAATTATTTGTTTCCATATTTGCATCAATCATATACTCGTATGCTTTAAATAATATATCAGTGTTTACTTTGCTGCTGTTTTTTACTGCTGAAATATATTTTTTTAAATATGTTATCGCTTTATTGTATTCTTTTAAATAAAACCAATCTTCTCCTATCTTATAAATGTATTGATTTCTGTGAGCAGGATTATTATAAACTTTTAAAATATAATTTAAAACTCTGATTCGTTTTTTATGCTTATTCTGTTCTGTAAAAAAATTTATACAGAATTTATAAAACTCTATTTTTTCGCGTAATATTTTAAAATAATCTTTATATTTAATTGCAGAATCAATATATTTTTCTGCTATTTTATATTTTTCATTTAAATAATAATACTGAGCAAGCCTGAAATACGGTTCTGGAAACTCCCTGTATTTCTTTATGCTGTTGCGATAAAATCTGATAGCTGCATTCAAATTTCTGCTGTTCTGTTCTTCAAGACCTTTTATATATATTAAATATGCTTCTGTGTATTTTTTTAAATCTTTCTTATAAGTAACAGTATTTTGAAAAATAAACAATACAATTATAATTACTGTGAGATTTTTAAATTTCATTATCTTAACTCATTCATTATACAATGTTGTTTTATTTCTGCCGTTTTTCTTTGATTCATATAATGCAATATCTGCCTTTTTTATTAGTTCGCCAATAGATGTTCCATGTGCAGGAAACAGACTAATTCCCAATGATATTGTCATACGCCAGAAATAGCTCTCGTTATGAATTTTCAACTGCTTTACTGCTTTTCTAATTGTCTCAGCAATAGTAAAAACTTCCACTGGATTCTTCTCCTTAATCATTATGATAAACTCCTCACCGCCGTATCTTGCAAACAATGTATCATACTGCGATATTGTTTTGTCTACTGTGTTCACAATATTAATCAATATGATATCCCCTATTTGATGGCCGTATTTATCATTATAATGCTTAAAATGATCTATATCTAACATTAGCACTGCAAATTCTTTATCCTGTTTTATACTCTCATCCAATATCTCGTTTGATTTATACATAAAATAGCGTTTATTAAAAATCCGTGTCAAAGGATCTTTTGTGGCAAATTCATAAATACGGCTGTAATAATATATTGCTGAAAGAAATTCTGTCAAATCACTATATCTTGCAACCTTAAAATTTTTAGATTTACTGAGTTCAATGGAAATAATTGCTAAAATTTTATTCTTATATTGCAGAGGCAAATAAGCAATATTATCTTTTACTTGAATCTTATGTATATTACTCAATAAATCAGATTCAACAACAATGTCTTTCTTAGATGTGTTCTTAATACCGGCTTTATCTTTTTCTATGATTAGTCTAAATCCCTGCTTCTCTTTTCTGTAAAATTTAATATTCCGGCATTTTATATTTTCAGCAAAAAAATTTATAATAGACTCAATTAATATATCTGTATCAAATTTCAATAACAGTTTTTTTAGAAAAGTTATATCCTTATTGTCCATATTTAAATAATATTTATTTATTTTAGATTGTCAAATTTTTAGTGAAGATTTATTTTATGTACTATACACAAACAATTAGATTATAAAATTGTTAGAATTTAGAATCTCATAATTCAGAGTTCTTCTACATTCAGGACATAATTTATAAAATGCCCCGGGAATCAGTGAAGTATGCTTTGTTTTAACAAATTTACCATTACTATATACTCTTTTACATTTTGGGCATTGTGTTGTCATTTTTTCACCTTTTTGTACTTAGTTCTTAATTATTATATCGACAAAAAATTATTTTTAATAATATAAATATCTTTTATTTAAAAGTGAAAAAGGGTCAATTGCAACATTATTATGTCTTATTTCAAAATGTATATGTGGTCCTGTTGTTATACCTGTCATCCCTACTCTGCCTATTATCTGGCCTTTCCTTACATAACTCCCTTTTCTTACATATGAAATCAAACAATGTCCGTACAAAGTTTTATAACCCCTTCTATGCTTAATTATTATGGTTAAACCATACCCACCTTTGGTTCCTGAAAATATAACTTTTCCGGATTCTGCGGCTTTGATTTTTTTTCCCACAGGCACACCTATATCAACTCCTGTGTGAAATTCCATTTTCTTTGAATACGGTGATTTCCTTACACCAAATTCTGATGTAACTTTCCCTTTTAATGGCCAGATAAAACTTAACTTGCTGTTATGCACTGCTTTCTTCTTCGATTGTATTTTGAATCCTTTTTTTTTTAATTTTAATGCCTGCTTTCTTTTTCCAAGATATATCCTTTGACCTATTCTTAATAATTCTGCATTATGCAGATGATTTATTTTTATTAATCTATCTAATTTAATGTTGAATTTTCTTGATATTTTCCATAAATTATCTCCTTTTTTTACAATATAATAGGATTTTTTAAATGTGATTATGTTTTTCTGCTCTTTTTCCCTTTTCTCTGTTACAGCAACTGTTTCAGATATTG
>CAYQNP010000234.1:0-10161 GCA_964418785.1 uncultured Spirochaetia bacterium
ATTAATATTTTTTTCAAGAATAAGTTCAGAAGCAGGATCAAAGGCATTAGATTTCATATAAGATAAAATCTGTTCCGGATTTTCCATTATTTTATATTTATCAAAAAGCATTACACGAGGTAAAAAGTATTTATTTTCATAAACAAATTTACTACCTCTAAAGACCGGTTTTAAATCAGGGTGGTTGATTGGTCTTTTAGAAATTAGATATTTAACATTCATTAACCCGAGAAGTTTCAAATTTCCGAACCAGCCGTTTTTCAATACATCATCCCAGCGTTTCAATGCAATGGCATTATATCCGAATGCTGATTCTATATTATGAATAGTCCATTTATCAGACTCATTATCAATAGATGCAGGTATAGGGGATATTCTGAATTTATCGGTTTTATACTGTTCCTGCAGAAATTTAATAACATCTGTTTTCTTTGCAACAATATCGTAATTTGGAACTGTTTTAATAAATTTTTTATCAACGAAAAAGAGATCAAGAAAAACAAGCACACCAATAATTATTATAAAAGTTTTTCTTTTACTTTTACCTTTATAATACCAGTACACAGCAGCAGAGAATGCAACAAGAATTATCCATAATCTTAACAATTCAGAAGTAACCATAGAGAGAACACCCATATTATTAATAATATGCTGTTTTATCTGAAACATAGATATTTTACTCATATCCACTCTTGCTTTAACAATAAGATTATTTGCAAGAGTTGTAATATAAGAATCGCTATTTACATAAACAGTAAGCAAAGCATATACAATTACAAAAGCACCTATAATATTTCTAACAATGATTGATTCTTTTTTTTCAAGCAGAGCATTAATTCCGTAGAAAGCAAGGAAGGCAACACTAAAAGTAGTGACGAGATAAATTGAAACAGGGACACGAAATTTTTTAATCAAGGGCACATAATTATAAAAAATTTTATAATAAGCGGGGAAAAATCTACCGAGACCGAACAGCAATGAAAAAAAAGCGAATAACACAAAGAATTTAATCTCCTTTTTCCGGCGGTACACAACAGCACCTATAACAGCAAGAATAATAGTAATGATACCCATATAATCCGTAGTCTGGACAAAAGGTTTCCAACCGAGGTAAGTACTGTCGTACAGGCCAAACAAAGACGGGATAAAGAAAGTAAGTAATTCCAGAGGATGAGAAGACCAGGAAGTTGCAAAAGCCCATGCTTCTGCAGGATTATTTGTACTTCCTCTTGAAGTTAGTTTTGAATAAGAATATTGTTCTACAAGTTGATTAAAAGTCAGAAGTCCGGCTGTTAATCCCATAACTGCAAAGAAAGTCAGATGTCTTATAAATTTCTTTATATCTTTTGTTTCTTTGTAATCACTTAAGACTTCAACAGCAAAGTAAAGTGATACCATTATAAGAGAGTAATAAAAGATTTGAGGATGGGCGAAATACTGAAAGCCCATACCTGCACCGGCGAATACAAAATAAAAATATTTATCTTTTTTAAGTCCTTTATTAATAAAAAAGAGTACAATAGGTATTAGAGCCATTACAAGAGGTTTTCCCAGATGTCCCGGATAAAGATACGAAACCATATCCCCTGAAAGCATATACAGGACTGCACCAATCAAAGCAGCATACTTATCAAGTTTTAAAGAATTAAAAAATATGTATGCAAATATACCGCCCATTAAACATATCAGAGCATATCCTATTCCCACACCCATATCAAGCGGAAATATATATACGAATAAAAGATAAAATATATTATATCCGAATCCGGTATCAAGATTAGGAGAACCGCAGCCTATAAAAGGGTTCCAGAACGGCAGATTAAAATGTTTCAGAAAATACTGCTTATTAAAATTTCCAAAAGTATAAAACTGAGATATAAAATCACCACTGGCAGGCGGCTGAAAAAAGAGTTTCCAGAAAACCAATATAAACGGAATAAATATAAGTAAAAAAATCTTTTTAGCAGACATATTATTATCTGCTTTAATTAAATCATATTTCTTATTTTTCTTCATAAATAAACTCCATTTTTTCTATATAAAAACATCAATAACTCTACTATCTTTTTTGTTATTATGCGGTATAAAATTACCTTCATATTTTTTTCCGTCTTCAACATAATACTTTTCACCTGTATCTGAAAAATTTATATTAAGAATATATTTAACTTTTCTGAAATTTCTTATTACTTTATAATTTCCGAAATCAGGGGGTAGCGAAGGTTCAATCAACAACCCGTTAAACTGAGGTTTTATTCCGAGAATATACTGCGAGATAGCCACAAAATTCCAGGATGCAGTACCGGTAAGCCATGAATTTTTAGCCTCACCGAAACTCGGAGCTTCCTTGCCTGCTATCATCTGAGCATAAACATACGGTTCAGTTTTATGTATTTCACTTATCTCTTCTCTCTTTGCGGGATTTATTTTCAGATAATATTCTAAAGCTTTTTGACTGTTTTTCATTAATGCTTCAGCAATCATAAGCCACGGATTTGTATGACAAAAAATACCGCCGTTTTCTTTATAACCGGGCGGATAAGTACTAATTTCTCCTATATCAATATAATAACTTTTATATGCCGGATACAGCAATACTATTCCGTGTTCAGTATCAAGATATTTTTCTACTGATTTAAGTGCTTTTAAATGTTTTTCTTTGATATCAGGGTTAGCAATAACAGCCCAGCCTTGAGTTTCAATATAAATTTTACCTTCTGAATTTTCATTAGACCCTATTTTTTTAGAATTAGAATCATAAGCACGGAGCCACCATTCTCCGTCCCAGCCGTATTTATCAAGTGCTGCTTCCATATCTTTAATTTCTTTTTCAATCCATTCTGCTTTCTCATTATCATTCAGATATTCTGCTATTTTTTTAAACTCTTTAGCAGCATATACGAACAAAAAGCCTATTAAAACAGATTCAGCAACTTTTCCGTCTTTGGTAGGTGCATCGGAAAATAACAATCCAGGAGTTTCATTCCTCGTATTTAAATTAATACAATCATTCCAATCTGCTCTGCCTATAAGAGGAAGGTTATGAGGACCTTTGTGTGTAATCGTAAAATTTAAAGCGCGTATTAAATGTTCATACAACGGTGTTGCTTTATTAACATCATTTTCATAAGGAACTTTCTGATTAAGAAAATCAAAATCACCTGTCTCTTTTAAATAAGCACTAACAGACATTACAAGCCACAGCGGATCATCATTATAATTACTGCCGAATTCATGATTTCCTTTTTTTGTTAACGGCTGATATTGGTGATATGCATGGCCGTTCTCAAGCTGCGTTGAAGCAAGATCAAAAATCCTTTCCCGTGCCTTTTCAGGAGATATATGCATAAATCCGAGCAAATCCTGATTTGAATCTCTAAAACCCATCCCCCTGCCGATACCGGATTCAAACAAAGAAGTACTACGCGACATCTTATAAGTTATTATATTCTGATACTGATTCCAAATATTCACCATTGTATCAATATACTTATTTCCTGTTTCCACATAAAAATTTGACACAAGATTATTCCAGTAAATTTTCAACTTTTCAAAGCCGTTATCAACATTTTTAAAATTTTTATATTTATCAATTATTTTTTTCACACCATTTAAATTTATTTTATTATTTATAAACTTTTCATCTTTAGGATTTTCAAAATATCCGAGTTGAAAAACAATTCTTTTCTCTTCTCCAGGTTCAAGAGACATTTTAATCTGTTGAGCTGCAATAGGAGACCAGCCATGCGCAATTCCGTTCTCAAGTTTCTCTGCTGTTACCATTTCAGGCTCATTAATTAATCTGCTGAGACCTATAAATTCATTTCTCCGTGTCTCAAAACTTTCCGGCTTTTCAGAAGAACAAAAGTATGCAAAGTGATTTCTTCTTTCACGATATTCCGTAATATGATATATTACATCGTCTTCAACCAACACTTCGCCTGTGCTGAAGTTCCTCTGAAAATTTGTCATATCATCAAGAGCATTCCACAATGCAAATTCTACAAAAGGATACACACTTAATTGAATTTTTTTATCACCGGAATTTTTTATTCTGAAATCCCATATCTCAGTATTATCATCCGGAGGTATAAAATAAAGTATATCTGTTTCAATGTCTTTATACTTAGAAGTAATTCTCGTATATCCCAGACCGTGATGTGCTTCGTAACTATCAAGTTCTTTCATACAGGGTTTGTAAGTAGGACTAAAAACTTCTCCGTCTTCTGTTTTTATATAAATATATCGTCCGTTTATATCCATAGGAATATCATTATATCTATATCTCGTAATACGCATAAGTCTTGCATCTTTATAGAAAGTATAACCCCCGGCTGTATTAGATATAATACCGTAAAGTTCGTCATTACCAATATAATTAATCCACGGCAATGGCGTAAATGGTGTGGTTATAACATACTCCTTTTTATCGTTATCAAAATATCCGAATTTACCCATACAAGCAATCTCCTGAATAATTTTTTTTAATACTATAATATTAAAAAATTATTTGTCAACAAACAAAAGGCAGATTATTATCAGATAAAGAATGAAACAATTTTAAAATAAACAATCATCTGCATTAAAACATTTGCAACAACACCGGCAGCAATATCATCAAGCATTACACCCCACCCGCCGCTTATATCCTGTAATTTATTAATAGGATAAGGTTTAACAATATCAAAGATTCGAAATAGAATAAACCCGATTACAAGCAGAACAATATCATATTTAGTATAATTAAACTGAAAGCCCCACATAGTTATCATAACACCTGCTATTTCATCAATAACGATTTTTCCGCTGTCCTTTACTTTAAAATAAGATTCTCCCCATGTAGAAAAAACCGCGCCATAGTAAATAATTAACAATAACAGAATATAATAAATCGGGATAAACTTACTCAACAAAACATACAATCCTGTGCCTATAAAAGTTCCTACTGTACCGCTCATTACAGGAGAATATCCTGTTCCCAGGCCTGTTATAAATAATATTTTTAATAATTTTTTCATTTTTTAAATAAATCCTTATTGGTTATTATATACATTATTCCTGAATATACTGTTATACCTGCAGCAAATATAATTAAAATTAAAGGGATATATGATACCAGAAGTCCCCAGAAGTTACCCACGAAATAACTCCAGAATTTTTCGCCGCTTACAAACTTACTGTATTTAACATATCCGTGCTCTATCATAAAAGTTTTAAAAAGCATCATTACAAGAATTACAATAATAGTAAACATTTGAGTAGCTGTTTTCCATTTCCCGTGAGAACTTGTAACAAGCTTTTTCCCTTCAGATTCAGCAAGCAGCCGTAATCCTGTTAAAATAAACTCTCTTAATACAATGATTAAGATAATCCATATAGGGATGTGATAATCCGGGATAGATACAAAACAGAAGTATGCTGTCAGCACGAGAAACTTATCTGCCAGGGGGTCTAAAAATTTACCGAGATTACTTTCTATGTTATACTTTCGAGCGATTCTGCCGTCTAAAAAATCCGTAATAGAAGCAACAATGAAAATAACAAGTGAAAGCAGTTGATAACTGAATTTATCACTAAAGAAGAACCACGCAAAAAACGGAACAAGTAAAATCCTGAAAAAAGTTAATATATTCGGCAGATATTTAAACATCAGACAAAAACTCCTTCCATATCATAATCAAGGGTTTCCACTATTTTTACTTTTCTATTATTAATATTAGTAAAATCACTAATATTCTTGACTATTATATTACCGTCTATATCAGGAGTTTCAAATTCACTTCGTCCTATTATAACACCCTCTTCTTCAAAGACTTCATCCACATAGAAGTCATAAATTTTTCCCAGACGGGATTTAAGCCACATATCAGTTATCTCTTTCTGCAGTTCAACTATTTCTTCCAATCTTTTTTCAGCAACTTCGTCTGCGACTTTATTATTCAATTCAGACGCTTTAGTTCCTTCTTCATCAGAATACTTATAAAAACCCACCCAGTTCAATTTAACATCCTTTAAAAAATCTTTAAGTTCATTAAATTCTTTTTCGCTTTCTCCGGGAAAACCTATAATAAAAGTACTTCGTAAAACTATATCCGGAATAATGTTTCTTATACTTTCAATAAGCGATTTATAAAAATCATAAGAAGAAGGTCTATTCATTTTTTTTAAAATTTCTTCATTTATATGCTGAATCGGAATATCCAGATAATTAATAAATTTTTCAGAAGATGCAATAAATTTTACAATATCAATCAATCTTTCATCCGGGAACATATAAAGGAGTCTGACCTTAAAATCACCATTTATATTATCTATTTTTTTCAGCAGGTCATACAGAGTTTCATTATTATCCGTACCAAAATTAATTAAATCCTGAGATGTAAGAATAATCTCATTAACACCCTGTGAAGTTATATTTTCTATTTCTTTAATAATATCATCCGATTTTCTTGAAAACAGAGAACCTTTAATAAACGGAATTGTGCAGAAACTGCATCTATGATTGCAGCCTTCTGATATTTTAACATATTTATAATTTTTATTATCCAGAAAATATCTTTTTGAGTAATTAATATTTTTGTTATACTTAACCCCTGCAAATTTATTAAACGCTTCATCAATAGTATAAAAATTATTTATCTCTTTTATTTCGTCCTGTAATTCTTTTTTATATCTGTTTACAAGACAGCCCATTACAATAACTTCTTTATTTAAGCGGGAATACTGCAATATATAATCTATGGACTCTTCTTTAGCAGGACGAATAAAACCACATGTATTTACAAGGATGGTATCTGCATCATCAGGGGAGTGAACAATATCATATCCTTTACTTACAAAAGCACCGGCTAAAAATTCAGAATCAACATAATTTTTAGGGCAACCTATTGTTTCGATATATAATTTTTTTCTTCTCATCAAAAAAAATTATTGCCAATCCTTTATAATAAGATTATACGCAGACTCATCATAAGGATCTTTTTCCCATTTTATTATTTTGTTTGCAATTTCTCCGCGTTTTCCGAGTCTTGTTTTCTTTCCGTTTACAACAGCCACTATACCGCCGGCATTACCTATTTTTAACTGCATAACATCATTAGCCTCAAGATGAATTTTCTGCTTCGGATAATAAATTACTCCTTCCTGTTCTTTGCCGTCAAGAAATGCTTTTATATATGTTTTCTCACGGACAACAGCATCAAAAATTATTTTCCCTTTTTTCATTGCAGTTGTACTGCCCTGTTCTTTTTTTGGCTGTTTACTATTTTCTGTTTTTTTATTTGTCGCAGAACTGTTTGTAACAGAACTTTTATTGGTTACAACTATAAACGAATGCAATTTCTTTATAGTAGCAGTTACTATGTCTTTATTGAAACTGTCAATATTTACAGCAAGATCCTTTTTACCGTCAAGGTCAAAATCAAAATCCTTTTTCTCTTTTTCTTTTATTTGAATTATTACATCATCAAGATGGAAAGCAAACTCTTCTGCTGTTTTCTGTCCTGTATTTTGAGCATTAACCTCAACCGGAGCAGTTAATCTTTCAAACATTATTGTATGAATTTTATTGCCCAGTTTAATTTTATAAAACTCATTAACAGAGAAATCATATTTTAAAACACTTTCAGTAAATTCAAGTTGTTTTATTTCTTCAAGATTAGTAACTATTTCATTTTTTTCAACTGAAGACAGACTTGTAACAATAAATTTAATTAAGAAGAAAAGTCCCACAATAATTAATACACCGCCGATTCCTATAGTAAGGTGCAGGGGGTTTATACTTTTCTTTTCTTCTATAGGCTGAGGCGAGATACTTTCTTCTTCCTGAACTTCCGGCTCTGTGATTTTTTTTCTGCGTTTCTTTTTAGGAACCTCTTCTACAGGCTCTTCAAGTTCAATTATATCTATGTCCTCTTTCTTTGATTTTGAAGTCTTAATTTTAGGAGCCTCATGCTTTATTACTGCAGGCTCCATCTCTACTATAGGTGTTTCTTCATTATATTCACTTTCTTCAATTTTTTCCATTTTTATGGCTTTATACTGCCGTACAATATCTACAGGATCAAGTCCTATTGCCCTTGCATAATTACGCATAAACCCTATTATATATGTTTCTCCCGGGAATATTGTATAATCATCTGCTTCCAGTGCTTTTAAATATTTTATACCTATTTTTGTTTCCTCTGATATCTGGTCTAAACTTATCTTTTTCTTTTCTCTTTCCTTTTTTAACATATAACCTATAGATGCCATATATTTATTCTCCTATTATTTATTTGATAACGGATCAACTATAGTTTGAGTATTTACAGGCAGACTAAACTCAAACTCATGTTCTGTAATTTTTGTATTTAATTTTATATTATAAAAACTTATGGTTACAGTATCTCCGCTTAATGTAGTACCCTCTACTTTAATTATCAGCCAGTATTGCGAGACGAACAATCTTATAGTTTTAAAACCAGCTGTAGTCTCTTTCTGAGTACATTTCAGTATATAAATCGGAGTACCGCCAATCATAACAGGCTTATTACTTTTATCAAACGATATATTATATTTATTTCTTAGATAATAAAGCGAAGTTTTACCGGCAACAAAAAACGAGGATTTATATTTTTCCAACTGCTGCTCTGCAACAACTCTCAGAGCAGGTATATATATTTTTAATTTTTTTCCGTCTGAATAAATAATCTGATCCTGCGGCTTAGAAAACAGCATAATAAAAGTATCAGGAGTTTTATATTTTATCTCGCCTTTTGAAACAGAGGTTTTTCCTTTTATGTTTTTTTTAATTTTAAAATTTGCTCTGTAAGTTCTAATAGAATTAAATTTCTCTACCATCTTATTTAAAATATCATTTACAGTTGTAATTTTCGGCAATATCTTTTCTGCACTTACATTATAAGCAAATAACATCATAAAAACTAATACAGCTATTTTTTTCATAATTTTAAAACCTATCCAGATATACTTCTCTTGATTTACTGCCCACAGCAGGGCCGATGAGCCCTTCATCCTCCATCATATCAATATATCTTGCAGCTCTGTTAAAACCGATTTTCAATCTTCGCTGCAGATAAGAAGCAGATGCTTTCTTTGTGCTCCTGACTAATTCCTTTGCTCTTAAATACATATCATCAATATCCTCACTTATACTGCCTTTCTCTCTCTCCTTTTCAATCATTTCATTTACAATCTGTTTCAGATCAACATATTCAATATCCTCAAATCTATTATTTAAAATAATAAAATCAATAATTTTTTCAACTTCTTCTTCAGAAATAAATGCTCCCTGGATTCTTGTTAGACCAGGCTTAGTACCGAGAGACAACAGCATATCTCCTTTGCCAAGAAGTTTTTCTGCACCAATTGTATCAAGTATAGTTCGAGAATCTATTTTTGATGCAACCTGAAAAGCAATTCTTGTAGGGAAATTTGCTTTAATAATACCGGTAATAACATCGACAGACGGTCTTTGTGTTGCTAAAATCAAGTGTATACCTACTGCTCTGGCTTTTTGTGCCAGTCTGGCAATTAAATCTTCTATCTCTTTTGAAACAACCATCATTAAATCAGCAAACTCATCTATTATTACAACGATATACGGAAGGCGGGGCAGGCCTTCTTTCATCCTCTTTCCTTCTTTTTCATTATACTTATCTATATCCCTTGCTCCGACTCTATCAAGCATTGTATATCTTTTATCCATTTCTGCAACAAGATACTTTAATATAATTATAGATTCTTTAGGCTTTGTAATAACATCTGTCAGCAGATGCGGGATGCCGTTATAAACTTTTAATTCAACCATTTTAGGATCAACCATTATAAAGCGTAAAACATCAGGTGAAAATTTATAAACAAGGGAACAAATAAGGCTGTTGAGACAAACACTTTTACCTGAACCGGTAGCACCTGCAATTAATAAATGAGGTGCATCTTTTAAATTTATTTTTACAGGATTTCCCGAAATATCCTTTCCAAGTGCAAATTCAATAGGTGTATAACTCTTAGCCATAGAAGGCTCACTTAACAAATCTCCAAGTGTAACCATTGATCTGTGCTGATTAGGGATTTCTACACCAACAGCTGCTTTACCCGGAATAGGAGCGATTATTCTAACACGAGGAGCAGCCAGTGCCAATGCTATATTGTCGGACA
>CAYQNP010000235.1:0-10601 GCA_964418785.1 uncultured Spirochaetia bacterium
TAATATAAAAAGTAAAAGGAGTGAAAATTTTTTCATTTAGACTGCTTATTTGCATCCTGATTGTTTTTCTGTGTGGGAAGAACAACATATTCAGGATATATTCTGTTTAATAACTCTTTTTTCAGTGTAGGATTATTACCGTATTTTTTCTCTATAATTTTTACAAGCATCTCTCTATGTTTCTTTTTTAAACTTGAGGCTTTTAGTTTACCGGTAAAAGCCCAATCATATTTTTCATGCAATTTTACAATATTTCCCAGTATTCGTGCTTCCCATTCGTCAACAAAGTCCATATCATCAGGATTAAATTTTTTATATTCGTCGATATATTTTAAAGCCTTATCAAAATTTGCATTATATGTACTTACATATATCAAATTTCTGAATGTATTCTGAACAAGACTTTTATATAAAGGTTTCTGAGTTAAATCAGGATCCCACTGTACATAATAAGCAACTATATTTAAAGAAAGAGTAAAATAATATTCAGCATCTGCAAAATCCTGTGCAACACTTAAAGCTGTAGGGGTTCCTGCTTCTACTTTGTAAGGATCTCTTTTGTAAAAATCATATTCATCCGGGTTCACAATATAAAATTTCACCAGATTATATCCTTCTTCATAATATTTTTTTGCTTTTTCTAAATAGTATTCACCTCTCTCTTTGTGAAAAACCAACTCCTGAGCATAATTCGCAAATCCCGAATACTTATCAACAGGCCATTGTAAATCAAGTTTTGGTATCTCATTTTTATCATTTGATTTTTTATCCTTCTGTGCATTTATATTAGATAAACTCACTAAAAATATCATTATACTTAATACAACTATTTTTTTCATCTCGCAACCTCCATGTTATATAATTTAATTAAATCTAATCCTTAATATTACAATTTCAAGTTTTTTTTCAAATATTCACTTTTATTATCGGAAAAGTATACACCGAAAGTTTAATTTTTTTTCTCTTATTTAAAAAAATATTGAAAAATAAAAAGCACATTATATAATAAAAGTATTATGAGTAAAGCATTTGACAGACTTGTAGATATAATGAAAAAACTAAGGGGCAAAAACGGGTGCCCGTGGGACCGAAAACAGACTTTCTCTTCCATAAGAATAAACCTTCTGGAAGAGACTTACGAAACAATAGATGCAATTAATAAAAAAGATTATTCTAAATTAGAAGAGGAACTTGGTGATTTGCTACTGCAGGTGGTGTTTCTTTCTCAAATCGCAGCAGAAAAAAAGAAATTCACTATAACTGATGTAATAAAAAACATAAGCGACAAATTAGTCAGACGACATCCGCATGTTTTTAATAAACTAAAAGTAAAAAATACAACCGAAGTTTTATCAAACTGGGAAAATATAAAACGAACAGAAAAAACAAAAAAAGAGCAGAAGTTTATTTTAAATGATATACCTAAAATTTTGCCTGCTTTGTTAAAAGCATATAAAACTCAAAATAAAGTAAAACGCTTCGGTTTTAATTGGGGAGAAACGAAAGATATTATAAATCGAATTAAAAAAAGAGAAAAAGATCTAATACTTGCTTTAGAGAAAAACAAAAGAAAAGAGATAAATAATAAATTTGGCGAGTTATTATTTTCTCTTATAACTATAAGTGTTCTATACAAAATAAATCCGGAAGAGAGTTTAAATAAAGCCACAGAAAAATTTACAAAAAAATTTAACAAAATAGAAAAAAAGATAAAAAAACATAAAGCAGATACAAAATCTTTTAAAGAGGTTATAGAATGACTCATATACGCCATCCTGTAGTAAACGGAACATTTTATCCGGGAAATAAAGATACACTTGTTAAAATGATAGCCTCTATGATTAACAATGTACATCCTGTAAAAAAGGAAGATAAAGAGATATTCGGGTTAATATCTCCCCATGCAGGATATGTATATTCAGGACCTGCAGCTGCACACGGATACTCTCTTTTAAAAGGGAAAAATTATGACACTGTTATTGTATTAGGCCCGTCTCACTATACATTAATGAACGGAGCTTCAACATGGAAAGACGGGGAATATAAAACTCCGTTAGGAAGTCAGCCAATTGATACAGAAGTTACAAATTTCCTCCTGCAATATGAGCATATTGAATTTAACCAGATTGCACATATTCAGGAACACTCAATAGAAGTTCAGGTTCCTTTCCTGCAGTATGTATTAAAATCAGAATTTAAATTTGTTCCTATTATTGTTGGAAATCAGCAGTATCAATATACTAAAATTCTTGCTGAAACTTTAACTGAATTAATAAAAAATATTCCTAAAAAATATCTCTTTATTGCAAGTACAGATTTATCACATTATCATTCAGATGAAGTTGCAAAACGGCTTGATAAAAATGTAGTTGATGCAATAAAAAATTTTGACATAGAGAAATTAGTTGAAATTATAAATACCGGAAAAGGAGAAGCATGCGGAATAGGGCCTGTCTTAACTTTGCTGCTGCTGGCAAAAAATATGAATGCAGCCGATATTGATGTTTTAAGTTTAACAAATTCAGGGGAAACCTCAGGGGATTATTCCAGAGTTGTAGGGTATATGTCTGCAGTTTTATATAAGGAGTAAATTATGATTTTAACACTGGAAGATAAAAAATTTTTAATAAAAGTAGCAAGAGATACTTTATGGGCGAAATTAGCAGACGAAGAGAAACCTGTTTATTACAAAGATAAAGAAATATATAAACAAAAAAAAGGCATTTTTATAAAAATGCTGAAAAATAAAAAAACAAGAGCATATGCCGGAATTTTATCAAGCAGTAAAGATTTAATAAGTACTATTCAAAACATAACTTTAATTGCCGGCTTTTCCGATTACAGATTTACTCCGATTTCAAAAGAAGAGTATAATGATATAGTTTTTCAAATAATAATAGTAAATACAATTGAATCTGTTAAAACATTAAATGAAATTACACCGGGGGAAGACGGGATTATGATTAAAACAAATAGAAAGAGCAGTGTTTTATTTCCATGGGATTTACCGGAAGAATATATTGAAAAAGAGTTTATAAATACAGTTTTTTATAAGGCTGATCTTGATAAAAAAGATATAAACAACGCCGAGATTTTTAAAATTACAAACACATTAATCGACGAGAGAACATTAGAAGTATCACCTCTGCTTAATTAAACAATAGAGGCAATATACTCAGCTGCATTTCTTGCTTCTGCAACAGATTTTACAACAGTTCCGCCGCCGCCTTTTACAATATCTCCGCCTGCAAATACATTCTTTCTTGATGTCTCATAATTTTTATTTACTATTATTTTTCCATTTACATTCTCAATTCCTTCAAGAGCATTCAGAACTTCATCAGACGGTTTCTGTCCTATGGCCTCTATAACAGTATCTGCTTCAATTATATATTCCGAATCCGGGACAGTAACTAAATTCCTGGAGATAAAATTTTCAGGATCTTTACTTGCAGTTCTAATAACTTTTATATGTGTCAATTTACCGTTTTCTCCAATATACTCAACAGGCAAACTTTTAGTATTTATCTGAATTCCATGCTCAAGAGCAGCCTCTATCTCAAATTTTGAAGCAGGCATATCTTTAATTCGTCGTCTGTATAAAACCGTAACATCAGCACCTAATTTATAACTTGTTATTGCTGCATCCATTGCAACCGAACCGCCGCCAATTACAGCTACTTTTTTTCCTATTTTTACATTTTCAGGATTAATTACAGCATCTCTTAAAAATTTTAATGCAGGTATAACCCCTTCAAGATTACTGCCGGGGACACCCATAGAAACAGAATCAGATAATCCAACACCTATAAATACTGCACTAAAACCTTCATTAAATAAATCATCAAGAGAAAAATCAGTGCCGAAACTCTTTCCGGTTAAGACCTTTACTCCCACTTCATTAACAATAAAATTTATCTCTTTATTAACTAACTCTTCAGATAATCTATATAAAGGTATACCGAATTTCAACAAACCGCCGGGTTCATTATTTTTTTCAAAAACAGTTACATCTATTCCTTTTAAAGTTAAATAATAAGCAGCCGCAAGTCCGGCAGGTCCAGCACCTACTACTGCAACTTTTTTAGCACTATTTATTTCAGGACTCGGTATAGTTCTAAACTCTGCAATGAAATCCTTATCCGCAACATATCTCTGCAGGGCACTTATTTTAATCGGATATGCAAGGTCATTATTCGTACAATTTGCCTCGCATAAAGAATCAACCGGACAAATAGTTCCGCAGACACCGGCAAAAACATTTGCAGAACGAATAAGATTTATAGAGCGTCTGTTAGAATTAAATCTAATAGCACGAATAAATTTTTTTATAGGCACATGTGCAGGACACCCCTGCTCACACGGCGCATCCTCACACATTAAACACCTCGTAGATTCAATATATGCCTGTGCATCATTAAAAAGTCTTACTTCTTCTTTAAATCCTTCCATAATTTGTTTTACCTCTTATCTTTTTATTCGAATAAATCAATGAATTGAAATTTATTAACATCCACCAGCCCTTTATCGGTTATCTTTAATTCAGGAATAACAGGCAGAGCTAAAAATGAAAGCATTAAAAACGGATCCTGAATATTTATACCCAACTTTTCTGTGGCTTTATTTAATTTTTGCAAATCTTCATATACTTCATACATTGATTTATCACTCATTAAGCCTGCTATAGGAAGCGGTAAATCAGCTGCTACTTCTTCATTATGCACTGCACAAAATCCTCCCTGCATTTTACGAATATGTGTTACTGCCTTTATCATATCATTATCATTCACACCTATTACTATAATATTGTGAGAATCGTGTGCTACACTTGAAGCAATCGCTCCCCGTTTAAGTCCGAACCCTTTTACAAATCCCTTTCCTATATTATCAGAAGCAAAATGGCGTTCAACAACTATACATTTTATAATATCATTATCTATATCCGACTCAACCAAGTTATTATTTATCCTGGCATTTGCTGTTATCCTTTTTGTAAGTAGTTGTTTATCTATTATTTCAATAACATTTATTTTTTCAGATTTTGCCGGAATCTGAAAATCTTCATCCTTTAACCATTTAATATTTATACTTCTTCGAATATTAATTTTTCTGGTTTCAACCGGTGGAGTAAAAATGTATTTCCCGTTTTCAGCAACAAGTTTTCCGCTTTTAAAAACTTTCAATATATTAAAATTTTCAAAATCATCAAAAACCACAAGATCGGCAAAATAAGATGGTGCAACTGCGCCGGAATTTTTTATATTAAAATGCTCGGCAGGATTTATGGTTGCAATCTGTATAGCAGTAATAGGATCAACTCCGTAAGATATAGCCTTCTTTATAATATAATTAATATGTCCTTCTCTGATTAAATCATCAGGGTGTCTGTCATCTGTTGCCCATAAACATCGCTTATAAGTTTTCTCATTTATAATAGGAACTAAATCTTTGAGATTCTTTGCTATTGTTCCTTCCCGAATCATTATGTACATACCCTTATTTAATTTTTCAAGAGCTTCGTTTGCAGTTGTACATTCATGATCTGAAGAAATTCCGGCGGCAATATAAGCATTAAGCTCTTTTCCGCTTAAGCCCGGAGCGTGCCCGTCTATAACTTTATCTTCCATAAGCCGTAATTTATCAAGAACATCCATATCCATATTTAATACTCCCGGAAAATTCATAACTTCAGCAAGCCCTTTGACCCATTCCTCTTTTGTAAACGGGAATAAATCAAAAGCCCTTAATTCTGCACCGGAAGTTTCCATATCAGTAGCAGGAACACATGACGGCAGCATAAAATATACACTTAACGGATTATACTTGCTGCTTTTCAACATAAATCTAATACCGTCAAGTCCCAGAACATTCGCAATTTCATGCGGATCTATTATTACGGAAGTAGTTCCTAACGGCACTACTGTTTTAGCATATTCAGGAATAGTAACAAGAGAACTTTCAATATGAACATGACTGTCAACAAATCCGGGCGATACATATTTCCCGTTTAAATCAATCTCATTTGATGAAGAATAATCCCCCACTCCTGCAATATATTCTTTGTGAATAGCAATATCACCTTTTTCAACAACACCGGTAAAAACATTTATAATATTACAATTTTTTAAAACCAAGTCAGGCTCTTTTTTGCCCTGTGCAACCTGTATTATATCTAAATCTATCATAAATGTGCGCCTTGCATCAATGCTCCCCGATAAATTAAAAGGAGAAAAAAAGAATCTGGGGAGGAAGGATTCGAACCTCCACAAACAGATCCAGAGTCTGTCGTCCTGCCATTAGACCACTCCCCAATTTTTATTTAAATTTTATATTTTTTTTATTAAATGTCAAGAAAAAATTTAATTTGTAATGTTGATGAGATGATATAGCGTTACTAAGTGATGTGATTTTCCTCTTTGTAATTCCAGACTTAGCACGCTCTCTCCCTGTCATTCAAAATAGCCGCCTCACATTGTTATCCCGAACCGCATCCGTCCACATTGTCATTCCAAAGAGAGAATCCCCTCACACTGTCATTCCGAACCGAGCGCAGCGAGTGTGAGGAATCTTTTGTATGATGAGGTAGAAGATAGGGGCGAATAATTATTCGCCCTGTATATGAATAGATATTAAAAAAATAAAAGAGAAGATGTCGATTATAAGCAGAGAAGCAATAAAAAAATTAATTAAGTATTGCACCGTCCCTATTGCCATTATTTATAAAAACCCTCCCAATTTTAGATTTACAAGAAAAAAGAAAGTAATCCCCGACTGGATATATCTTAAAACATCCCCTCAACCACTCCTTTTTTTTATACAAATAATATACCACTTTTATTTTTTTGTCAAAAAATTATTTTTGGGAATTTTTGAAAAATAAAAATTAAAGTTGACAATAAAAAATTTTTTATTATAAGTATACAACGTCAGGTGGCTAAGACATAACAAGGAAGACCGGTGAAAATCCGGCGCAGCCCCCGCTACTGTGATGCGGACGAAACCCTATTAACGCCACTGGGATGTAACTCATCCTGGGAAGGCAGGGGAGTAGGTTGATGCAGAGCCAGGAGACTTACCTGACGAATATTTGAACGGGAGGTTCAGCGATGATTTTATTTAATTTTAATTCAAGTTAATCTTCCTTACTTAAGTGGTTTTAGACTTACCCGTATGGTGCAACTTATTTAAATCTTATTCATAATTATTATTTTGTATAAGGAGGAATTTTTATGACTAAAATTTCAATAGTGGGATACCCACGCTTTGGTAAAAATCGCGAGCTAAAAAAAGTAGTTGAATCTTATTTTAAAAAAGAAATTTCAGAACAAGAACTTATATTAAAGGGGGATATGTTAAAAATAGAGCAGTGGCTACTATTAAAAAATAAGAATCTTGATTTCATACCTTCAAATGATTTCTCATATTATGATAATATGCTTGATACTGCTTTATTATTTAATGCTATCCCAACTAAATATAATATACCACTATTTTCTTTTTTTGACAAATATTTTGCATTGGCAAGAGGATATCAGGCAGATAATATTAATTTGAAGTCTTTAGAGATGAAAAAATGGTTTAATACCAATTATCATTATATTGTACCAGAGATAAACAATTCAGTAAAGTTTAACTTAAATTTAGATAAATTTTTTTATAATTATAATCTTGCTTTAAAAAATAACATAATAACTAAACCTGTACTAATAGGTCCATTTACTTTTCTTAAATTATCAAATATTGCAACTAAAAAAGATGATTTTGCTTATTTTTTAGAAAAATTAACAGAGTTATATTGTGAATTAATTAAGCAATGTGATTTTAATAATATAGAATTTATTCAAATAGATGAGCCATTCCTTGTGACTGACTTGAACTCGAAAGATATAAAAGATTTTAAAAATGCATATAAAAAAATATTAACTTGTAAAAAAAATGTAAAAATTATTTTGCAAACTTACTTTGGTGATGTCAGGGAAATTTATAATGATTTAATAGATTTACCATTTGATGGTATAGGGCTTGATTTTATTGAAGGAATTAAAAATTTAGATTTAATAAAAAAGTATGGATTTCCTGAAGTTAAGATTCTATTTGCAGGTATTATAAATGGGAAAAATATATGGATAAATGATTATAATAATTCTCTTAATTTATTAAATAAACTTTCTATTTATATTAAAAAAGAGCAGATTTATCTATCGACTTCATGCTCTCTTTTACATGTACCGTACACCATAAAAAATGAAGATTTACTTGATGATAATATAAAAAAGTTTTTTGCATTTGCAGAAGAAAAATTAGATGAACTAAACGATTTGAGATATTTATGGGATAAAGCTAATTATCAAGAGGAAGAGAGGTTTATCAAAAATCAAAAAATAATAGATTCAAAAAATGATATAACGAAGTTTACATTTATGGATATACGTAATAAAATAAAAGATATAGCAGAAAAAGATTTTGAACGGAAGCCTGCTTTTAATGATCGGATAAAAATTCAAAAAGAGATTTTGAAACTACCACCTTTACCAACAACAACAATAGGTTCATTTCCACAAACTTCAGAAATTAGAAAAATGAGAAAAAAATTTAAAAATAATGAAATCACTTCTACTGAATATATATCTTTTATTAGAGAGAAGATAAAAGAGGTAATCAAGTTACAAGAAGATATTGGATTAGATGTACTTGTTCATGGAGAGTTCGAAAGAAACGATATGGTTGAATATTTTGCTGAGAATTTAGAAGGTTTTATATTTACAAAAAATGGGTGGGTGCAATCATATGGAACAAGAGGAGTTAAACCACCTATTATATTTGGAGATATAAGACGTAACCATCCAATAACTATTGAATGGATAAAATATGCTCAAAGCTTAACTAACAAACCTGTGAAAGGAATCTTGACAGGACCTGTAACAATATTAAACTGGTCATTCCCACGAGAGGATATTCTTTTAAAAGAGATTGCATTTCAGATCGCTATTGCTATAAAAGAGGAAGTACTTGATTTAGAAAAAAATGGTATAAAGATTATTCAGGTTGATGAAGCAGCTTTAAGGGAAAAACTTCCTTTAAAAAAAACGAACTGGAAAAAAGATTATCTTGATTGGGCTATTAAAGCATTTAAGCTTGTCCATTCATCATTAAAACCTGAGACACAACTTCATACTCATATGTGTTATAGTGAATTTTCAGATATAATTAATGAAATAAAAGATATGGATGCAGATGTAATTACAATAGAGGCAGCAAAATCAGATTTAAGCATATTGAATACACTTGTAAATGCCAAATATGATAAACAGATTGGCCCTGGTGTATATGATATACATTCACCACGTATACCATCAGTAGAAGAGATTGCTGGGTTAATAAAGAAAATGATTGATAAATTAGGATATGAAAATTTATGGATAAATCCTGATTGTGGATTAAAAACACGTTCTCCTAAAGAAGCTACTGAAAGTTTAAAAAATATGGTGCAGGCTGTTTTAAAAGTAAGCAAAGAATTAAATTTATAAAACAATTTTAACGAGGCGGGGAACCTAATGTTTCAGTAGAAATGAGACAGTACGGGGGAAATAATTTCCCTGCCTCGTATATTTATTTTTTATAATATACGTTAATATCTGTAAAGTTCAATCCTTGTTTTAGTGGAAGTTCGTTTCTAACTTAAGGGGCAGTGGGGAATTTTTGAAGGGTTGATAGTTTCAATCCTTGTTTTAGTGGAAGTTCGTTTCTAACGTTGTTGGTTGGTTATTCTTTTGTGGTTTGTTGAATAATGTTTCAATCCTTGTTTTAGTGGAAGTTCGTTTCTAACTATGAAACTTAACAATATTCAATTATCAACTTCTGTGTTTCAATCCTTGTTTTAGTGGAAGTTCGTTTCTAACTTTTAATAAAGTTAAATTCTACCTTTATTATAATACTCGTTTCAATCCTTGTTTTAGTGGAAGTTCGTTTCTAACTTCAAAAAATAAAATATAGGAGGTTTAACTATGAAGTGTTTCAATCCTTGTTTTAGTGGAAGTTCGTTTCTAACTTCATTTTCAATATAATTATAAAAATACAAAGAAATAGATTCATTTATCACTTTGTATTTTTCGTACTTTTTTAATTGGTTTCTCCCTAAAAACAAAAAAAATCCTCCTTATTCCGTATTTTTTCTCATTATAATTACATACATATTATCAGATATAAGATTACTCCTCTTTTTTACAATAATTATTGATGACTCCCTTTTTTTTAAATATCTATCTGTCAAAGAACAAATTCTCTCTTTGGTACACTATTTAATATCATTAATATACAAAAATTTAATAAGAAGTCAAGATATTTGCAATATATTTTTTTGCAGACAAAAGATGAATCCTTTAAATACTTCCTTTTAAAGAATGTCACTATCTCGATTTAAAATACACTACAATAAATCCACTCCTATTACCATTTTTTATAAATTACTTAACACAAATATTTCTATAACAACAATCAATACATCTATTCCTAAATTTTGTTCTTTTGGGGAAATAGCTTAATTCTATAATTTTAAATATTTTTTTTATTATTTTTAAAACTTCTTTTTTATCAATTTCCAA
>CAYQNP010000236.1:0-9229 GCA_964418785.1 uncultured Spirochaetia bacterium
TACTAGATTTGATAAAAGTGTACTATGGGTTAATCCCCATTTGATTGAGTTCCTTGAAGAAACACCTGATACTGTTATTACTTTGATCTCAGGCAAAAAAATAGTTGTCTCTGAAAAAATAAATGATATTATAAATTCTATAATTGAGTATAGAAAAAAATTAGGAATTAATCGTCAGGAAAGTTAGGAGGAAATAAATGGATTTAGCATCCCTTATTGGTTATGGTGCCGGGTTTTTATTGGTTTCTGTTATAGGTATTTTTGCTTCAGGCGGTTCACCTCTGGAGTTCTTTGATGTTGCTTCTATATTTATTACAGTTGGTGGTACTATATTCGCTACTATGGCTAGTAACCCTATGTCAAGATTCGTTAAAATAGGAAAGGTTTTTTCTAAAGTTATCGGCACTCCTTCTTTAAAACCAAGTGAAATAATATTAACTATTGTTAGTTTCTCCGAAAAAGCAAGAAAAGAGGGATTGCTTGCTCTTGAAGATGACCTCGACGAACTGGATGACCCGTTTCTGAGAAAGGGACTTCAGCTCGTAGTTGACGGTACTGACCCTGAATTGGTTAAAAATATTATGTATGCTGACCTTGATTCTATGGAATCAAGACATAATGCTAATATAAAAATGTTTGACGATATGGGTACTTTTGCTCCGGCTTTCGGTATGATCGGTACTCTTATCGGTTTGATTCTTGCTTTGAAAGCAGGTATTGAAGATAGAGAAGGTCTTGTTAGAAATATCGCTACTGCTTTGATTACTACTTATTATGGTGCTATCCTTGCTAACCTCTTTTTTATCCCAACTTCGAATAAATTAACTGACCGGCATAATGAAGAAATGCTTATTCGTGAAATTATGATTGCAGGTACTCTGGCTATTCAGTCAGGTGATAACCCGCGTATTGTTAAAGATAGATTGGTTTCATATTTGCCACCTTCTATGAGAGACGAAGTCTCTGAAGAAGTCGGCGGAGGTATGAGATAGTAATGGCTGAAAGGAAAAAAAAGAAAAAACCTGAACCCAGACCTACTCCGGGGTATATGACTACCTTCGGAGATATGATGAACTTGTTGCTTACTTTCTTTATTTTGCTGCTTACTACTGCTACTATTCAGGGTAGAGAATTTAAACTTATTCTCTCTGCATTTACAGGCTCTTTCGGAATGATGCCCGGCGGTATGACTCTGTCTAAAGGCAGACTCGCTGATATGGGTATGAATATAGAAACTTTGCCTTCAATGGAAAAAGGCAGAAAAATGTCTAAGGCTAAGAAAAAAGCTATTCAAATATTTAAACCGGAAATTAAAGCTAAAAAAGTCAGAGTTAAAGAAGAAGAAAGAGGCCTTGTTATAACTTTGATGAATGATGCTTATTTTGATAAAGCAAGTGCAGAGTTGAAACCTGCAATTAAAGAAACTCTTAATAAAGTTGCAGATTTGATTAATCAGCCTACTGTTAAAAATAAAGTAAGAGTAGAAGGGCATACTGATAATGTCCCGTTACGGCGGAAAACATTTCCTCATGATAATTGGGAACTTTCTACTCAACGAGCTGTGAATGTGGTTAAATATTTAATATCAAGAAATGTTAATCCGAAACGATTATCAG
The DNA here is from genome assembly GCA_964418785.1 of uncultured Spirochaetia bacterium. Taxonomy (GTDB): domain Bacteria; phylum Spirochaetota; class JAHITG01; order JAHITG01; family CAYQNP01; genus CAYQNP01. The sequence goes on from CAYQNP010000236.1 coordinate 1,617, forward strand.
CAGCAGGTTACGGGCCTTATAGACCGTTACCAGGAAATAATAATGCCACCCCGGAAGAACGCGCTTTGAATAGACGCGTTGAAATAATACTTCTGTGGGAAGATAAAGATTAATCTTTTGTTAAGGAGGATATTGTATTATGCCTGATGATATAGGTTTAGAAGAAGAGGAAGAAGAACAATTAGCCGAGGAGACTGGCGGCGGTGCTGGTTTTCTTAGTAAATTTAAAGGCAGTCTCGGTAAAATTCTCGGTTTTAGCCTTATCGCGATTTTAATTATTCTTGTTTCTGTAGGTATATCCTATCTTGTATCAAGTCATGTTAATAAAAGTAATATTCGTGAAATAGGTGGAAAAATTTATATTCCGCCTCCGCCTCCGTATGAAACCGTTGATATGGGCGAATTTACTATGAATATTAAAGGCGATGACGGTGAACCCCATTTTATACGAGTTAAAATTGTTCTTGCTTATGGCGAAAGAGAACTCTCTCTTGCTGCTGAAATCAGTAAACGCCGTCCGCAAATCCAGAATTTGATTAATTTGATACTTTCTGAAAAAACTAAGGCTGAACTTGATACCCCCGAAGGTAAGAGAAATTTGCAAATCGAAATTAAAGAAAGAATTAATCAGATGCTGCAGAACGGAAAAATTAAAGATGTATATTTTACAAGCGTTACGGTTATGTAATAATGAAAAAAATGTTGAAATGTGATTTTAATGTGTTAAATTTAAAAAAAATTATTAAGTTGGGTTTTGTAAATGACTGAAATTTTATCTCAAGATGAAATTGATGAACTCTTGTCTGCTATTTCTACTGGAGAAGTTGAAAACGAGGATACAGGCAAAGAAGCTACTGAACAGAAAAAAGTTAAAATTTATGACTTTAAACGACCTGATAAGTTTTCTAAAGACCAGATTAGAACTTTGCAGATGATGCATGAAACCTTTGCGCGTTTAACCACTACTTCTTTGTCTGCTCAGTTGAGAACTTTAGTCTCTGTGCATGTCGCTTCAGTAGATCAGCTGACTTATGAGGAGTTTGTCCGCTCTATTCCTAATCCGACTTCTCTTGGTATAATTAATATGGACCCGCTTAAAGGAAGTGCTATTCTTGAAATCGACCCTTCCATTACTTTTACTATTATTGACCGACTTTTCGGCGGGCAGGGTGAACCTATTAAAATTAATCGGGAATTGACTGATATTGAAATGTCTGTAATGGAAAATATTATTGTTCGAATCCTTAGCAACTTGAGAGAATCATGGTCTACTGTTATTGATTTGAGACCTCGTCTGGGAAATATTGAAACTAACCCCCAATTCGCTCAGATTGTTCCTCCTAATGATATGGTTGTTCTCGTTACTCTTGAAACTAAAGTCGGCGAAGTGGAAGGTATGATGAATTTCTGTATTCCATATATTACTATTGAACCTATTATTGCTAAACTCTCTGCTCAGTATTGGTATTCAAGTATTAGAAAAGGTTCTACAAGTGAGAATATGGAAGTTATTAAGAAGAGATTAGAAGTTGTAAGCCTTCCTGTTATTGTTGATCTTGGAAGTATAGATATAACTGTACGCGAAATTTTAAATCTGAAAAAAGGTGATGTTATAAATTTGGTTAATACAAAAATAAATTCTGATATGAATATAAAGGTAACTGATCAGGTAAAATTTGTTGGCCGACCGGGTGTGGTCGGACATAAAAAAGCTGTTCAGATTACAGGTGTAGTTGAAGAATTTTCCGACGAATTGTTGGAAGATATGAAGAAAGGAGGTGACGAGTTATGAGTGATGGTTCTCTGTCACAAGAAGAAATTGATGCATTGTTGCAGGGTGTTGACGATATGGGAATGGATGCTGCTACACCTGCATCTCCTGCTTCGGCAGCTTCTTCTGCAGGAGGTTTGTCCCCTGATGCAAATAAAGCTTTTCTTGATATTATTAATAAACAGTTATCCAATGCTGCAAATACTTTATCTACTATTATATCAAAAAAAGTAGATATATCTAATGTAGTACTTGAAGTGAAAAGCGCTGATGAAATCAGACAGGACTTATCAGGCGAGTATGTGCAGGTTAAAATAGATTTTACTGAAGGGCTATCCGGTAAAGTGTTATATGTACTTAAAAAAAATGATGCTGCAATTATTGCTGATTTAATGATGGGGCAGGATGGTTCTGCTCCGCCGGAAGAATTTTCTGATTTATATTCAAGTGCTATCGGCGAGGCTATGAGCCAGATCAACGGCGGAGGCTTGAATGATATTTCTGATAAATTGGGCCGTTCCATTAAAGTTTCACCGCCACAGGTGGAACTTGTTACTGATCCGGCTAATTTGCTGCTCGATTCTTCTGCTCAATTTGTAAAAATAACCGCTACTTTAAATATTGAAGGACTTATATCTAATTCTTATCTGTACGAAATTTATCCTATAGAAGTAGTTAATGAAATAACCTCTGCATCCGCAGCAGGTGCTGTATCTTATACTTCTGCACCAGCACAGCAGGCTGCTCAGCCTATGGCTGCTGCCCCTGCTCAGCAACCTGTTCCTCAGGTTAATGTGAGACCTGTTGAATTGCCTCAGTTGAATATCCCTAATCTGTCTCCGGAACAGGCTGCTAATATTCAACTCTTAATGGATGTACCTATGCACCTTACTGTGGAACTTGGCCGTACCCGTATGCTTGTAAAAGAAATCTTGGGCCTCGGTGAAGGCTCTATTATTGAACTCGATAAATTGGCAGGTGAACCTGTTGATTTGCTTATTAATAATAAATTAATTGCTAAAGGTGAAGTCGTTGTTATTGATGAAAATTTCGGTGTCCGCGTTACTGATATTGTTAATCCTGTTGAAAGATTGGCTAGCTTGAAATCAACTTAAATTTAATTCGTTTCTCGGGAGGGGAAAGTGAAAAGAGTTTTTGTGTTCCTGTTTTTTGTGCTTGTTTTTTGCGCTGAATCTCAAAATGTTTTTTCTCAAACAAATAAAAAATCTTTGACTAATCAAATCGCTGCTAAAGAGTTTAATTATGCTGCCCCTGAAAAAATAAATAAATCTACAGGTTATTTCGGATTGGTTATAAAAACTCTTTTTATCCTCGGAATTTTTACTTTAGCCCTCTATTATATCTTTAAATTTATCTCTAAAAAACAGGGACTGAATTATCAAAATATTAATTTGATTAAAATTGTGAGTTCTACTCCTGTTGGTGCTAATAGATTTCTTTTATTGGTTGAATTGAGCGGTTCTTATTTCCTGCTCGGTAGTACTGACTCTAATATCTCGTTGATTAAGGAAATTACTGATAAGGATGTAATTGCACAACTTGAAATACAGAAAAATAAACAGAGTAATACTGTTCCGCGAAATGTTAATTTCGCAGATTTTATGAAGGAAATGTTCGGCCCTGCTGTTAAAAGACTTATCAGCAGAGATGAAAAACATTTTATAAAAAAAGAGAAAGATAGATTGAAAAAAATGAATAAATTTTTGTAATTAAAATAATTGGGAGGGAAAATTGAAAAAGTCGTTGTTTCTGCTTATTCTTATATTGGGCTTGAATGTCGGTGCTAAATCATTAAATACTGCTCCTGTAAGATTCCCTATTCCTAAAGTTACTATAGATGTTACTGATTCCCGTAAACCTGCAGATGTGGCTCTGACACTTGAAATTCTTGCTTTACTTACAATTTTAACTCTTGCACCTGCACTTGTAATGATGCTTACTTCTTTTGTGCGGGTTGTTATTGTTTTCTCTTTTATAAGCAGGGCTCTGGCTACTCAGCAAATGCCCCCTACTCAGGTTGTAATGGGACTCTCTTTATTCCTTACTTTCTTTATTATGTCGCCTGTGCTTAAAGATATTAATGATAATGCGCTGCAGCCTTATCTTCAGAAAAAAATAGATGTTACTACTTTTTATAAAAATTCTATTAAGCCGCTTAGAAAGTTTATGTTTAAACAGACTCGTGAAAAAGATATCTCTTTGTTTATTTATCTCGGAAAATTAAAACGCCCTAAAAATAGAAACGATGTGCCTACTTATGTACTTATACCTGCGTTTATGCTTAGCGAACTTACTACTGCTTTTAAAATGGGTATTTTAATTTTTATTCCGTTTATTATGCTTGATTTAATTGTCGCAAGTATATTGATGTCTATGGGTATGATAATGCTGCCGCCGGTTATGATCTCTTTGCCGCTGAAAATAATGCTGTTTGTGCTCGTTGACGGCTGGCACCTTATTACTTATTCGATTGTTCAAAGTTTTCATATGTTGTAATGTTAAGGAGTGTTTATGGATCTCGGTTTCGCTGTAAGACTTTTAAGAGAAGCGTTAATGCATACTTTATTAATCGCTTCACCTGTTCTTATTATCGGTTTGCTTATTGGACTTGTTATCAGTATTTTTCAGGCAACTACTTCTATTCAGGAACAAACTCTTACTTTTGTCCCTAAATTAATAGGTATTTTTGTGGTTATTATTTTTTTCGGCTCTTTTATGATTCAGGATTTAATGAATTTTACACATAGAATTTTTTTAATGATTGCGGATATGATTAAATAGGATTAGTTTTGTATGGAATATTTTATTAAAAATTTTCAGGTTTTACTGCTTATTTTTGTGCGCTTCTCCGGGATGTTCCTTGTTGCTCCTTTTTTCTCCAGTTTCCTTATTCCTGTCCGTGTGAAAATATTATTAATGATTTTTCTCTCTTTTATTGTGTATCCTGTATTGACTAAATTTCAACCTGTTATACCGCAGCATATGGTTAACTACGGTTTAATGGTTGTGGGACAGTTTATTATCGGACTTATAATCGGTTTTATCGTCAGTATTATTTTTACTGCCTTTCAAATGGCAGGTCAGTTTTTTAGTTTCCAGATGGGATTCGGTATAAATGAAGTCTATGACCCCCTTGCTCAAATACAGATCCCGGTTATAGGGCAGTTGCAGTATTTAATCGCTATCCTTGTTTTTATTTCTATTAACGGACACCACCTGCTTATAAATGCATTATATAAATCTTTTGAAATGCTGCCGTTGTTTGATTTTACAAATATTATTAAAGTTAAATTTCTGGCAACAAGTCTTAGTAAAATTTTTTCCTCTATGTTCTTGCTCGCTCTTGAAATTGCATTCCCTATAGTTGCTACTATGTTTATGGTGAGTCTTATAATGGGTCTGCTGGCTAAAGCTTCTCCTCAAATGAATATTTTTATGGTTGGTTTCTCTTTGCAGATTGGCATAGGTCTTATTTCTCTGATTATTGTAATGCCTTTCTTAATTGATATTATTAAACATGTTGTGGATTTTGCTTATAATGATATAATAAAGTTTATTGAGGGTATCGGTTGATTATGGATGAACTCGTTTTAAATATAAATTTGCAGTTGTTTGCTGATCCTGAAGCAGAAGGCAGAACTTTAGAACCTACTGCTGAAAAATTACGAAAAGCAAGAGAAGAAGGTAAAGTCGCTAAAACCCCTGACTTGAGTTCTGCTCTTATTATGCTTGTGAGTTTTACTATAATTGCAATAATGGGTAAAAGTATTTTGTCTGATTTGCTCCTGTTTACCAGACGAATATTCCAGAGTGTTAAAAATCCCGAGATAGTTATAAGTGCCGGCTCTGAATTGGGAACTCAGTTTGTTTATCATGCTTTTAAAATTTTATTTCCTATCCTGCTCGGTGTCTTTATATTTGCTTTTCTTGCTGATGTGGTTCAAATAGGTTTTAAATTTACTACTAAAACTATTGAACCGAAGTTGTCTAAAATCAGTTTCACTTTTGAAAAGATGATGGAACGGGTTATTTTTTCAAGACAGATTCTGGTGAATTTAATTAAAACTTCTCTTAAGTTTGTTGTTATTGTTTTTGTAGGGATTGTGATTGTTAAAGGAGATTATCAAAAAATAATTTCAACTATGCATTTGCCGGTTTCTCAGTCAATTGGTATTATAAGCTGGATAGCTTTTAAAGTTATTATCTGGATTGGTATAATATTAATAATTTTCAGTGTTCTTGATTTTTTTTATCAGAAATGGGAACATAGACAGTATTTAAAGATGAGTATTCAGGAATTTAAAGAAGAGAGAAGGCAGCAAGAAGGAGACCCTTTTATTAGAGCCAGACAAAAAGAAAGACATCGTGAATTATCTATGCGAAGAATGATGCAGGAAGTGCCTAAAGCTGATGTCGTTATTACTAACCCTACGCATTATGCTGTTGCTTTGGTATATGAACTTAATCAGGATATGGCTGCTCCTCGAGTTGTTGCAAAAGGTGCTGATTTAATAGCTAAAAAAATAAAAGAAATTGCGAAGGAAAATGATGTCCCCATAGTGGAAAACAGATATCTTGCACGGGCTATTTACAGCAGTACTGAAATAGGTGATGATGTCCCCGAAGAATTATGGGAAGCTCTTGCCAGAGTATTTATGTTTCTTGATAAATTTAAAAATAATAAGAATGAGGAGGCTGTTTGATAAATGGCTGATACGAGTGCTACCATAGCAAGAACTCCATGGTATAAGCAAACTGATGTAATGATTGCAGTGGGTGTTATTGCTGTTATCTTAATGCTTATAATCCCTCTGCCAAGTATGCTGCTTGATTTGCTTATTGCTATAGATTTAATGATTTCCATTATAATTTTATTAACTGTAATGTATGTTAAAGATGCAGTTGACTTCTCTATATTTCCCTCTTTGTTGCTTATAACTACAGTCTACAGACTTGCACTTAATGTTTCTTCTACAAGACTTATATTACTGCAAGGTGCTAATTTTAATGTTCATATTATTAAAGCCTTCGGCGACTTTGTAGTAGGAGGAAATTATGTAGTTGGGTTTATTATATTTTTAATTCTTGTTGCTGTGCAGTTTATTGTTATTACTAAAGGTGCTACCCGTGTATCAGAAGTAGCTGCAAGATTTCAATTGGATTCAATGCCCGGTAAACAAATGGCTATTGATGCTGATTTGAGCGCAGGTATTATTACTGAAGAAGAAGCCATAAAAAGAAGACTTGAATTGAGACGCGAAATGGAATTCTACGGCGCTATGGACGGTGCTTCTAAATTCGTACAGGGTGATGTTAAAGTTGGATTGCTTATTACAATTATAAATTTAATTGGCGGGCTTATAGTTGGTACTGTTATGCAGGGACAGAGTTTAAGTTCTGCTGTTAAAACTTATACTCTTTTAACTGTAGGTGATGGCCTCGTCGCTCAAATCCCTGCTCTGCTTATTTCTACTGCTACTGGTATTATTGTCACTCGTTCTGTCTCTTCAAGTAATCTCGGCGATGATATGGCGAAAGAATTAACTTCTCAACCCAAAGCTATATTTATAGCAAGCGGTTTCCTGTTCTTTATAGCATTCCTCCCGGGTTTCCCTACTATACCTTTGATTTTTTTAAGCGTTGTAACTGCTTTAATTGGTTATCAATTGCTTAATATAAGAAGAGAAGAAAAAAGAAAATTAGAATTAGAAGAAAAGAAAAAAACTGAAGATATAAAAAAAGAACCTTCAACTATGAAAAATCTCCTTCAAATTGACCCTCTTGAAGTTGAAATAGGATATAATCTTATTCCGTTAGTTGT
>CAYQNP010000237.1:0-3741 GCA_964418785.1 uncultured Spirochaetia bacterium
CTATTAAGATTGCCAAAGCATATGGATTTAAAACTAATAAAATATATAATAACCGACAGATACAGAAAAAAATAGAATCAGTATTAAAAATGTCGGGACCGGTTGTATGTGAAGTTATGATAGATACTGATTTAGTAACGGCACCCAGGGTTTCATCGGAAGTGTTGCCGGACGGTAAAATTGTATCTAAACCGATGGAAGATTTATGGCCTTTTTTAGATAGAGATGAGTTCAATAAAAATATGAAAATTTCGGAATAAACAGATGAAAATATTAATAACAGGCGGGAATGGTTTTATTGCAAAAAGTTTATTTGAACAGTTTCGGATTAAATATGATGTGTTGGCTCTAAATAGAAATGAATTAGATCTTCTAAATACATATGGAGTATATAAATATTTAAGTAGAAATCATTTTGATGTAATTATCCATACTGCGACTTATGATGCTGCACCTGTTTTTTCAAAAAAAGATCCTTTGAAAGTCCTGGAAAATAATTTAAAAATGTTTTTTAACATAGTGCGCAATGAGAAGTCTTTTAAAAAATTTATTTATTTCGGGTCAGGAGCGGAATTTGACAGAAAGCACTGGCACCCTAAGATGTCTGAGGATTATTTTGATAATTATGTGCCTCAGGACCAATATGGTTTTTCGAAATATTTAATGACCAAATATACTCTTTTAAGTAAAAATATTTACAATTTACGGCTTTTTGGAGTTTTTGGTAAATATGATGATTGGCGGTATCGTTTTATTCCAAATGCATGCTGTCATGCAGTACTAAATAAACCTATTGTTATAAAGAAGAATAACATATTTGATTATATGTATATTGATGATTTAGTTAAAATAGTAGATTGGTTTATAAATAATAAGCCAAAAGAAAAAGTGTATAATGTGTGTACCGGAACAGCTTACGAGTTTCGTATTTTAGCAGAAAAAATAGTTGAGATATCAGGGAAAAAATTAGACATAATAATAAAAGATTCAAATAATGTGCAAGAATATAGTGGAGACAATTCAAAACTTATTAAAGAATTAAAAAATTTTAAATTTACTCCCATAGAAAAAGCTATTAGCAGTCTATATAACTGGTATGTGCAGAATAAAGATATTATAAATGAGGATGAATTATCTTTATTTTAAAGGAGATTATATAAGTGAATATTAATGAAGCTATTAAGTTCTTGTTGAAAGAAATAAAAGATCCTGCTGTCGGGCTCCCGGAAGAGATCTTTGAATTTATAACTAAAATAACACCTATCATAAATGTAGATCTTCTTATAAAAGATAAACGAGGTAGAACACTTTTGTCATGGCGAGACGATGATTTGCATGGAAAGGGCTGGCATGTTCCAGGTGGCATTGTGCGGTTTCGGGAAAAATTCGAAGAGAGAATTAAAATGGTAGCAAAATTAGAGATAGGTTACCCTGATTTGATATTTGATTCTTCGCCAATTACTATAACTCAAATTATTAATAAAGAAAGAGATATCAGAGGTCATTTTATATCTTTGCTGTATAGATGTTTTATTCCGGATGACTTTATCCCGGATAATAGAAATTTATCATCTAATGATAATGGGTATTTAAAGTGGCATAATAAGTGTCCTGAAGATCTGCTCATGGTGCAGGAAATTTATAGAAAATATATATAAGAGGCTTTATTATGGTTTTAAAAAGATGTAGGGTATGTAATCATAGATTTCCCGATCAGCCACTTTTGGAATATAAAAATATGCCGATGGCAGCACAGTTTTTACCGGATAATAAGAATATAAAAAATGATAAAGGAATTAATTTGAAAATTTATCAGTGTCCGGGTTGCGGCTTAATTCAATTGAGTAATACTCCTGTTCCTTACTATAAGGAAGTAATAAGAGCAACAAGCGTATCTAAAGAGATGCAGAAATTTCGCCGAAAACAGTTTAAATCTTTTGTTAAAAATTTTTCGTTGAGGAATAAAAAAATAATAGAAATAGGATGCGGATATGGAGAGTACCTCTCGATAATGGAAAGGTATTGTTTAAATGTATACGGACTTGAGTTTTCTGCAAATGCCGTAAAGAAATGTAGAGACAAGGGACTTAATGTATATAGAGGTTTTATTAATAACGATATGTATCATATAAAAGATGCTCCTTTTGATGCGTTTTTTATGTTGAATTTTTTAGAACATTTGCCTGAACCGAATACTGTTCTTACCGGTATATATAATAATTTAAAAGAAGATGGGGTTGGTATAGTTGAAGTTCCTAATTTTGATATGATAATAAGAAACAAATTGTTTTCAGAGTTTATAGCCGATCATATTTTTTATTTTACGCAGAATACTTTAACAAAACTTCTAACTTTAAATGGATTTGAAGTTATTGAAGTTTCTGAAATATGGCACAAATATATAATTTCTGCAATAGTAAGAAAGAGGAAAATATTGAACCTCTCGGAGTTTTATGAGATTTCAGAAAGACTTAAAGAAGAGATTAACTTATATATAAAGGGGTTTAACAATGTTGCGATTTGGGGAGCCGGCCATCAGGCGCTTACACTTATTTCTTTGCTGAATCTAAAAAATAAGATTAAATATGTAATTGACTCTGCAGTGTTTAAACAGGGAAAATATACCCCGGTCTCCCATATCCCGATAGTTTCGCCTGAAATGCTTATTTCTGATCCGGTAGATGTAATTATAGTTATGGCGGCGAGTTATTCTGATGAAGTTATAAAAATTATTAAGCGAAAATATTCAGAGAAAATAAAAATAGCTGTCATTAAAGATTCGTATCTGAAAATAATAAGAAAATAGTTTCTTAAAATTAAAAGGAATATTCTAAATTATAATATTTTATTGACTTTAAAATATTATAATTTAATATTGAAGTACAAACTTAATTTGGGTTTGTAAGTATAAAAGTGAATTTAAATGTTTATATAAATTAATAGGCTTAAATATAATGACGAATAATATTTATAAAGACAGAACTGTATTAATAACAGGACATACAGGATTTAAAGGTTCCTGGTTAACATTATGGCTTTTGCAATTAGGCGCTAAAGTAGTAGGATATTCTCTTCCACCTAATACTACTCCCAATTTGTTTTCTATTCTTTCATTAAAAGATAAAGTTTATCATATTATAGGGGATATTCGTGATAAAGATAATTTAACAAAAGTTTTGCACCAATATAACCCTGATATTATTTTTCATTTGGCTGCACAACCGCTTGTTAGATTATCTTATGATAATCCGGTATTAACTTATGAGACTAATGTAATGGGAACATTAAATTTATTGGAAGCAGTGAGAAATACAGAGAGTGTAAGAGTCGTAGTAAATATTACTACCGACAAAGTATATGAAAATAAAGAATGGATATTCGGCTATAGGGAGACAGAGCCTTTGGGTGGATATGATCCTTATAGTGCGAGTAAGGCATGCTCTGAAATAGTTACAGCTTCTTATAGAAATTCTTTTTTTAATCCGAGAAATTATAATAATCATAAAGTTACGATCTCCACTGCCCGTGCGGGAAATGTTATTGGCGGCGGTGATTGGGCATTAGACAGACTTATCCCTGATTGTATTAGGGCATTGTCTGAAAATCAGGAGATTATTATTAGAAATCCTGATTCTGTTCGGCCATGGCAATATGTTTTAGAGCCTTTAGGCGGGTATCTGATCTTAGCAGAATTAATGTATAAATACAATATAAAATATTCTGGAGCATGGAATTTTGGAC
>CAYQNP010000238.1:0-4848 GCA_964418785.1 uncultured Spirochaetia bacterium
CAAATAATAGCAAGTAAATGAGGGCTCGCTATTTTACCTATACTTACCACAGCAATATCATTTTTATATTTAAAACTTTTTATGCCTTTACTGAAAAGTTTTAAATCCGGGATTTCAATGGAGTTTACAACGAGATAATTAAGAAACTCAATATCAGCAAACGGAAAAAGTTTATACACCATTTCAACATCCAGAGAAGAGACTTTTCGGCTTAATCTGTTCGTATCAATAAATATACCTGTAAGCAATAAAGTAGCAATACTTTCAGACAAAGTTAAATCCAGATCAAAAATATATTGAGCGAGTATAGATGAGCATGCACCTATCTCGGGCCGCACATCACTATACTGTAAAGCGGTTTGGGTTTCAATCACATGATGATCAATTTCTCCGATATAATTTGCTGCTATTTTATAAATATTAGAACTATTAAATTGTGTATCAACTATAAAAATTTTGCTTTCTTTATTTATATTAACTTCATTCAAATTAAATATTTCAAGATTAAACTTATTAATTAAATCAATAACTGTTTTATTAACTATACGGCCGCTGTAAACAACTTTTGATTGTATGCCTGAGTTTTCTAATATAAATTGAAGAGCAACAGCTGAAGCAATAGAGTCGGGATCAGGATAATTATGTGATTGTATAAATACAGAACTTTTTCTGTCCAGAGTAGAAAGAAAAGATCCAAAATTATTCATCTTTCAAAAAATCATCCGGATTAAAATCTTTCTGTTCAGCCAAAAACTTTTTTAATTTTTCCAGAATACGAACTTCGATTTGTCTGATTCTTTCACGCGATACATTATATATATCCCCTATAGTTTGCAAACTTATAGGTTTTTCAGCAAGGATTCTTTTATCCCATATAAAAGCCTCTTTCTCATTCAACTGTTCCCGAAAACTTTTCAATTTACCTCTCAATTTATCCATTAATTCATTATTAATAATTTCATCTTCAAGGCTTACAGAATCTGCACTAATTTTGCTGCTTAAAGTAGAGGCATCTTCATCATTAATAGGCTGGTCAAGAGACACAACTCCCTCATGAAGTCGTCTATTCATATCTATAACATCCTGCTCACTCTCTTTCATATATTCAGCAAGAAGTTTAGGGTTATCCGGATCAATTCCCATTGCCGAAAGTTTATCCTTAGCCTTTTTCAGAGAATAAAACAATCTCTTTTCTGCTCGTGAATGACCTATTCTTATAATACTGTAATTATCCATTAAAAACTTTAAGACATACGCTCTAATCCACCATTGAGCATAAGTTGAAAATCTTACTTTTTTTTTCATAGAGAACTTTTTAAGAGCAGTAAGCAATCCGACATTTCCCTCCTGAATAAGGTCAAAAACCTGACAATAATATCTATTATAATATTCAAAAGCTATCTTTACAACCAGCCGCAAATGACTTAAAAGAAGTTTTTTACCTGCCTCAGCATCATTTTTTTCTTTATACAATTTCATAAGCCGTTCTTCTTCTTCCTTTGAGAGAATAGGATACTGATTTGCTTTCCATATATAATGTTTTACAGGATCATATACAGACAATTTAGAGCCGGTATTGTCGTATTTCTTTAAGTCTTTTTTCTTTACTCTTATAATTTCTTTAGATTTTTTTTCTTCCATAAAACAACCTTAAAATATAAACTCTTTAAAATCTATACTTCAAAGAAAAAGAAGTCAACAAATTTTTACACAAATAATTTTTCAGACATTATCAAAACCTTTATTTGCAGAAGGCGGAAGTTGTTTATTAAGCTGTCCGGGTAAGGATGCAGCAGAATCTCGTTTCATTTTAAATCCGCTCATTAAATCCTGCAGACTGTCTGCCTGATTCTTCAATTGTATAATAGACTCAATTAAATCTTTTGCAGCTGAAGTATTCCACTGAGTAACCTGACTGATATTTTCAATAGAACGAACAATCTCTTCGCTATTATTAGCCTGTTCTGAAGTTGAAAGACTTATCTGATTTATTAAAGAGTTAACATTCTTAATTTTTTCCATAATATTAACAATAGCCTCGCCTGCTTTTCTTGACAATTCATCTCCTTCTTTTATGACAGTAACACTATCCTGTATTAATTTTGCAATATCCTTAGTAGACATAGCACTTTTTTCAGCAAGTTTTCGAATCTCCTGAGCAACTACTGCAAAACCCTTTCCATGTTCACCGGCACGCGCAGCTTCTATTGCAGCATTAAGAGCAAGAAGATTTGTCTGCTCAGCAATATCATCTATAACATCTATAATCTCCACTATTTTTGCAGTTCTTTCTGATATTGCGCGCATACCTTCTACCATCTTCTTTACTGTTTCACCCGATTTTTCAGCCTCAATTGTACTCTGCTCTGTAATCTTCCTTACTTCATTTGCATTATCGGAAACCTGATGAATTGAAGTAGATAATTCTTCCATTGCAGAGGAAGTCTCTTCTATTGTAGCAGACTGCCTATTAGCTCCATCTGATATTATCTCTGCAGAATTTGTTATGTTATCGATATTAGCATTCAATGAAAATATAACTTCGCTTAATATATTTGTTATATTTTTTAAATTTATAACAAGTTGATTAATTGAATTAATAAGAAGTCCCAATTCGTCATCAGGAACTTTCTTTAAATCAATTTGCGCAGTTAAATCTTTCTGCGCTACTTTCTGAACAACTTCTACTGACATTAATAAAGAATTTGTCATCTTTTTAGAATTTATTACGCCTGCAAAAATCGAGAAAAATATCAAAAATAAAAATATCAAAAGAATAATTACCTTTATTCTTTTGTATATTCTGTTTATCCGCTCTTTATTTTTATTCATTTCATTTTCTGTTTTCTTATTTAAAATATTCAAGATATCCTCTATCCCTGATAACTGAAGCAATAATCTCTCTTTCAACTGTTTTATGTTCTTCTTATTTTTTCTGCGCTGTTTATACAATTTTAAAATATTAAAAACAGTATTATCAACCTTTTTACTTAAATCTTCAATCTCTTTTGCACTTGACGGAAACACCTCTTTTATTTTATTTAACTCACTTAAAAATACAGACCTGTTTTTATTAAGGCTGTTTCTATTAAAATTCTTAAAATTATTCTTCAATGCATTATTTATAATCCACTTAGTATTATAAAGTTCCAATTTTAAATTATTTAATGCAATAAGGTTATTATAATTCTTGTCAAAGGTTTTTACACTGAACTCTTTTATATTTTTTATTCCTATAAGAGTCGATAAAGCAGACACAATAACAATGATAAATCCAATAAGGATATAATTTAAAATAAACTTTTCTTTAATACTTAACATAAAAAGAATATAAGCATCTATATTTTAAAGTCAAGTTTTAGATACTTTAACGGACAATATCCCCGGGCAAAAGTATTGACTGTATATTGTACAAAATAAACCACACGAATATTCAATTATAGCGCATTAAATTAGATAAGAATTTTTCTAAAATTTTTGTACATAGGACGGTGCAGGGATAAAAAGGCGCACCGTCCCCAATATCAGGCGATTAATGATTAAAATGTCTGATGCCGGTAAAGACCATAGGGATATTTTTTTTATTTGCTTCTTCAATCACTTCATTATCGCGTATAGAACCGCCTGGCTGGATAATGGCTTTTATTTTAAATTTGCTCACAGAAACTATAGAATCTTTAAACGGGAAGAAAGCATCTGATGCAAGATAAGAACCTTTAAGATCAAACCCCATATTTTTAGCTTTTTCTGCTCCGAAATTCACAGCATCAATTCTACTTGTCTGTCCCATTCCAGAACCAAGCAATTGATAATTTTTAGTAAAAACAATAGCATTGGATTTAACATATTTACAGACAACCCAGCCGAATTTAAGTTCTTCAATATCCTTTTTATTTGGTTTTAATTTTGTAACAACATTCAGTTTATCGAACAATTTATAATCGCTATCCTGAATAAGGACGAAATCACCTGCAGAATTAATAATCTGGCGTTTTTTCAAGAATTTTGAAAAATTAGATATTTTAATTAATCTCAGATTTTTTTTTGTTTTAAGAATATCCAGAGCTTTTTTATCAAAATTTTTTGCGACAACAATCTCATAAAACCTGCTATTAATTTTTTTAGCTGTTTTTTCATCAACAGTAGAGTTAAAAGCAACAATACCGCCGAAAGCAGAAACAGGATCACCTGCAAGAGCCTTATCATAAGCATTTGAGACAGAAGAACCAAGTGCAGCACCGCAGGGGTTTCGATGTTTAAAAATAACGCATACATTTTTATCAAAATTTTTATCAAGTTCAGCAGTTAATTCTGCTGCAGCATAAAAATCAAATATATTATTGTAAGAAAGTTCTTTACCCGCAAGCTGTTTAAACCATTTAGTATTACTTAAACTATACAGTGCCGCAGATTGATGCGAATTTTCTCCATAGCGTAAATCCTGTTGTTTATTCAGTCTTATATTAAGTTCCTGCGGGTACTGTTCGGAATTTAACTGAGAATTAAGATATGAAGAAATGAGATAATCATAATTAGAAGTTTGAGCAAAAGTTGCTTTAGCCAATTTCAAGCGATAATCAAAAGGCACATCATTATCATTTTCTCTCATAAATTTAATAATTTCAGCATAGTTATTAGAATTAAAAACAGGCAGTACAAATTTAAAATTCTTAGCAGCGGCTCTAAGCAGAGTATTGCCGCCAATATCAATATACTCTATCATTTTTGTATTTATGTTTGAAGTCTCAAAACTTTCTTCTTGAGAATCAAGTATTTTATTATTAGAGATTGTTTCAACTAGGACTGAAGTATCATTGCCCTTAGCTATAATATTTATGAAAATTTTAG
>CAYQNP010000239.1:0-6421 GCA_964418785.1 uncultured Spirochaetia bacterium
GAGGGTCCTATTTTTAATTCAAATGCAGGAGATACAACTAAACCATATAAGTAATAGGATTCCCGATATTTAATATTGAAGCACCAATTCTGAGATTTTCCAGAACTTTATCGCTGCGGTTTATGTTGTATGCATAGAAATTATAAATTGCTCCGAGATTTAAGCCGAATGCCACACCTTTATCATTACCATAAGTGCCGCTAACAAAATTTCCGCCAAAACCTACAAAAAGTTTATCTGTAAATATTTTTGAAAAATTCAAATTAATGTGTGTTGCACTTGCAAGACCGATTAATCCTGAATTTGCATTAAAGTATCTTATATTTCCGGTAATATTTCCGTACATTGTAGGATGTGTGTATGATATGTATAGGTAATTATGCCAGCCTAAAATATCACCATATGAAAATGAGAGAGATGGGATTTCCAGTTGTGCCGGTGATGCAGGAGAGTTTATTGAACTTGATGTATCATCAACATATCCTGCATTTGCATTACCAATTGCAATACTCTTTGCCCCTCCATTATCAAGGAGCATAGATTCATAATATTGTGCCTGTACATTAATATTGAAAATAATAAGTAAAATTAGTATACTTGTGAAAAATATTTTTTTCATTTTAAAATCCTCCTTCTCCTAATTAAAGTAATCTTATTATAATATAATTAATATAAAAGTCAAATAAATATTTAAATTAGTGTGTCGATGAGCCAATAGATCGTTGCCAGAATATATTGATTTTTATTTTTGTCGGTGTCGGAGCAAAGAAATTTTTCACAGTATCATCCGAACAAGCATGCGTTCTCTTTGTCATTCCGAACCGAGCGCAGCGAGTGTGAGGGATCTTACAGTCGTATTAAACACGGTAAGATTTCTCCCGTTGGTCGAAATGACAGAGGAAGAAAGTCAAAATAACAACGAGAGAAAGTCGAAGACAGGCGGGTGTTCGCTCGTGACAACGGGGACGGTGCAAAACTTTATAAACTTTGTAGCCGGGTCTTCAGGTTTGGTGTTTATGTGTCGCGGCAAATAACCATTCACCCAAATGTCATCATGAACTAACACGCCCCCTATATTATCATTCCAAACGAATGTGAGGAATCCGTCCACACTGTCATTCCGAACCGAGCGCAGCGAGTGTGAGGAATCTTGATTCTGAAAAATTATTTTAGATTTCTCGCATACGCTCGAAATGACAAAAGAGAGAAACTCGAAATGACAGGGAATAGAGTCTATAAATGACAGGATAAGCCTAAATTGCACCAGAACTACAGCGGTTCACATTGTAATAGGATTATTAGATGCATATTTTAGTTGCTTAGTCTGTTCTCAATTATTTTTTTAAATTCTTTATTTTTTCTTAAATTTTTTAAATCCGGATCTTTTAAAGCATTTTTTAATAACATAGCAGAATAATAGTTAAGTCCTTTCTTAAATATGTGTAAGGCTTTAGATGTTTTATTCTGTTTTGAATATATACATGCAAGATTATAATAAGTTTCTCCAACATCATCTCTAATCTGCAGAGATTTATTAAGTATTTGAACAGCTTTATCTAATTTATTGTCTAATATATATATGGTTGCGATATTATTATAGATTCGCACATCAAAACTTTTAATTTTTTTTGCTTTATTTAATAAATTAAGAGCATCCTTATACTTCTTTTGCTGAGCGAGTTTTACAGCATCCCTGATATAATTATTAACTTTTATAATAGGTGCTATTAATTTATTTACCTGTTTAGATTTTTCTCCTCCGAGTTCAAGGTATCGTCTGTAAAAATTATAAGCCTGCTCGTAATCTTTTAAAAACAAATCATCATACAGTATTCCAAGATAATAATACGCATTTTTTATATCCGGAGTATCAGGGGCATATTTAACTGCATTAATAAAATACTCAAAAGCTTTATCATACTTTTTCATTGTAAAATAAGCCAGTCCTAATGAATAATGAGCCTTAGCATAAAAAGGTGCTATTTTTAATGATTTTTTAAACCATTTAACAGCCTGAGGAAATTTTCTTTTTTTTGCTAATTTCACCCCTTTATTATAATATTCAACTGCTTTTTTAAATTTTGCAAACTGTTTATTTGAAGTTACCACCTTTAAATTAGCAATATTATCAATCCACCGTTTTATCTCTTCTGCTCGTTCACCACCCTGTTCAATATATTTTATATAATATATAATAGCATTTTTATAATCGTGAAGATACTGATCATAAATAATTCCAAGTTTCAAATAGCCTTTTTTAAATTTAGGATTTAATTCTACACTCTTTTTATATTCATTTGCAGCATCTTTATAAAGTTTATTTTTTAAGTATACCTGTCCTCTTTGATAATGCTTTTTATATTCTTCTGTTTCTTTTGCATATAGTCTTATACTGAATAAACTCACTGCTAATATTAAATATATTATTTTTTTCATAATTGACCCCCGAATAGAAAGTGAGGAGGCATTATGTATGCCTCCTCTGAATATATAAAATTAACTTATTGAATAAAAATTAAGTTTTCCCAGTTTTGGCAGTTCTCCCACAAGAGGTTTAGCATAGTTTATAAATTTTTCAGTAACGAAATTTCCGTCTTCATTTATAAAATCATCAGGCAAATCTCTTGTTACACGGGCAACTTTATCAAGTGCAGCAACTTTATATTCAACTTCATAATCACCTACTCTCTGTATAGTTGCACTTCCGTCTATATCTCCTACGAGTGCAGAACGAACAGCAAATGCAGCTACTTCTCTTGCTTCTTTTGCATCAATAGGCGATGCTACTGCAGGGAAACTTCTTTGTGCATAACCGAGTGTGTCGGCTCTGACTCTGAGTTTTGCATATTTACCTGCAAGCCGTTTTTTAATCTCTCTTACGAGAAAATCACCGAGAGCACCGGAACCGCTTAACTGTACATTTCCGTGTGAATCTTTTTCATCTATATATGACTCTATCATAAGCTTTCCGTCTGTATTTAAAATCCCTTCTGATACAGATACAAGGCATCTTCCGTATTTGGAATATACTTTATCTATATCATCAGCCATTTTATCAAGGGTTAAAGGTCTTTCAGGTACATAAATTAAATGAGGGCCTTCACTCTCATCTTGCTTTCCTAATACGGATGCAGCTGTAAGCCATCCCGCATGTCTGCCCATTACTATATTTAATTTTATTCCAGGCAATGCAGTATTATCTTTGTTGTCGCCCATAAAATCCATTGCTACATATCTTGCAGCACTTCCGTATCCCGGACAGTGATCGTTCTCTCTTAAATCGTTATCAATAGTTTTTGGAATGTGAAATACTCTTAATTCGTAATTGGCTTTTTTTGCTATCTCATTAATAATATTTGAAGTTTCAGCAGAATCATTACCGCCTATGTAGAAGAAGTAACGAATATCATATTTTTTACATATGTCGAATATTTTTTCACAATCTTCTTCATTTGGTTTGTAACGGCAAGAACCAAGAGCAGAACTTGGTGTATTTGCCACCAGTTCAAGATTTTCCGGACTTTCTTTTTTTAAATCAATTATTTTTTCCTGAAGCAGTCCTTCTACACCGTTCTGCATTCCGTAGATGTTTTCAATTTCTTCGTGTTTCATTGCTTCAAGAACAGCACCGACTAAACTCTGGTTAATTACCATAGTAGGCCCGCCGGATTGGCCTATTATAAGGTTTCCTTTTTTTATCATACTCTCATTCCTCCTAACTTAAACAAACTTTTTGTTATTTTATTATATTCATTTATAAAGTCAAATAAAATATGGGGACGGTGCGTCTTTTTTTAATGAAATAAATTTATCCGTAAAAAAGTGATAAAAAGACGCACCGTCCCCATAGGAATATAGCGGATTATTCTACTGAATGAAGTGCTGCATCGGAAACTTTATCGTCTTTATCAACATCAATTATTTTTACACCAACAGCAGTTCTGCCTACAGTGGATATCTCTTTAGCAAGAATTTTAATGACCATACCTTTGACAGTTGAAATCATAAGTTCGTCAGATTCTGCAACAGAGAGAACACCCACGGCATTTCCGTTTTTAGATGTGATTTTTATATAAGTCATACCTTTTCCGCCTCTGCCTTTAGTTGGGAAAAGGTCAAATTTTGTCAGTTTGCCGAATCCCTGTTCTGTTATAACAAATAATTTTTTATCTTTTTCAATTTTAGTTAATCCTACTATATAATCATCTTTTTCAACTTTTAAGCCTCTGATACCGTGGGAACTTCTGCCCATATCTCTTATTCGTTTAGCATTGGTTCTTAATCCTCGTCCATGAGCGGTACCTATAAAGATATCAGTATCTGTATCAGCATCAAAAACTATAGCATTATTAAGTTCGTCGTCTTTATCCAGGGATATAGCTATAATTCCGCGTTTTTTTGCATTTATTAATGTTGTACTTACGACTTTCTTGATAACACCTCTGCGTGTAACCATTACTATTTTTTTATTATCCGTAAAATCATTTAAATTTACAACACTTGTTAACACTTCATCCTGAGCAAGATTTAATAAAATTTTAATAGATCTTCCTTTAGCCTGTTTGCCTGCAACCGGTATTTCGTAAACTTTCATCCAGAACACTTTTCCTTTATTTGTAAAAAACAGCAAATAGTCATGTGTAGATGCAACTACAAGATGGCGTACATAAGAATTATCGCCTTTTAACGAAACCCCTGTAACACCTTTTCCGCCTCTTCTCTGTTTTCTGTATTCTCTGGCAGGCAGACTCTTTATAAAACCATCATTTGATATTGTTATCACCATATCTTCGTCTGCAATTATATCTTCTGCTTTAAATTCCGTAACTTCTTTTACGATTTCTGTTTTTCTCGGTTCAGCATACTTTTCTTTGATTTCAAGTATCTCTTTTTTTACTACAGCATAAACTTTTTTCTCAGAGGCAAGAATTGCCTTTAATTCTTTTATTAATTTCTGGAGCCCTTCGTATTCTTCTACTAATTTCTGTTTTTCCAAACCTGTGAGTTTCTGAAGTCTCATTTCAAGAATAGCTGTAGCCTGTATTTTAGTAAACTGGAATTTTTTCATTAAATTTTCCCGGGCAATGTCTACGGTTTTTGATGCTCTGATAGTTTTTATGATTGCATCGATTAAATCAAGAGCTTTTATTAATCCTTCTAAAATATGAGCACGCTCTTCTGCTTTTCTTAAGTCGAACTTTGTTCTTCGGATTACAACTTCTTTTCTGTGTTTAACATATTCTGCAATTACTTCCTTTAAATTTAAGACTTTCGGAGTATTGTCTACAAGTGCAAGCATAATTATTCCAAAAGTTATCTGCATCTGAGTATGTTTATATAATTGATTTATTATAATCTGGGCGTTTGCATCTTTTCTCAGTTCAATAACAATTCGCATACCTTTTCGGTCACTCTCATCCCGTAATCCTGTTATTCCGTCTATTTTTTTATTTTTTACGAGATCTGCTATAGATGTTATTAAAGAAGATTTATTTACCTGATACGGAATTTCTGTTACGACTATTATCTCTTTTCCTTTTTTTTCTTCAATGTCGACTTTAGCGCGGATAGTTACTTTTCCTTTTCCTGTAGAATATGCGTCATAAATACCTTTGCTTCCGTATAATATACCACCTGTAGGAAAGTCAGGACCTTTTATAAATTTCATTAAATCCTTAACTTCGCACTTTCTGTTATCAATATAATATACAATTGCATCTATAACTTCACCCAGATTATGGGGCGGGATGTTTGTAGCCATACCTACAGCAATACCGTTTGTACCGTTTACCAGAAGATTAGGATATGCTGCCGGAAGAACAGACGGTTCTTTTCTGGTATTATCAAAATTATCTACCATGTCAACAGTATCTTTTTTTATTTCTTTGAGAAGCTCTTCCGCTATTTTTTTTAATCGTGCTTCAGTATATCGATAGGCTGCTGCATTATCACCGTCGATTGAACCGAAGTTTCCCTGTCCGTCAATTAAAGGATATCTCATTGAAAAATCCTGAGCCATTCGGACCATTGTGTCGTATACAGCAGTATCACCATGCGGGTGAAAATTACCTATTACTTCACCTACTACTTTTGCTGACTTTACATACGCATTACTATGCGTCCAGTTTCTTTCAGCCATTGCATATAATATTCTTCGGTGTACAGGTTTTAATCCGTCTCGTACATCCGGCAATGCTCGCCCTATAATTACGCTCATTGCATAGTCTATGTACGAATTTTTCATCTCTTCTTCTATGTAGACCGGAACTATTCTCGCATTATTAACTTTTATTAATTTTTCTTCCTGTTTTTTATCTTTCTTTTTTGCCATTTATTCCTCCATATTTTATGAATGACATATTAATATATAGAAATTTAATTCTATGTCAAGTTTAAAATATAGATTACTACATTTATTTTT
>CAYQNP010000240.1:0-23545 GCA_964418785.1 uncultured Spirochaetia bacterium
AAATAATCTTTTCCACTTATCCCGTATAAAGTTATAGGAATAACTAACAATAAAATCCAAAATTCTTTATTTAATTCTATTTTCACATCTTCACCTCACATTTTTTCTACAGATAAAATACAATATATATAGTATAGCATAAAAGTAAAATTTCAAGTTTTTTCTCCATATTTTACATTCAAAGAATGAAGAGAATCAAAAAGAAACAGGAAACAGTACGGTTTTACACATAAATTTTACTATGTGTCTAAAGCCACAATCTGAAAAAATATACCCACTTTTGTCTCTACCTGGTTTTGAACTATTAAAAAAATACGCACCGTCCCTCTTGACTTTTAATTTTTTTCAATTATACTATTCAAAGTATGAAAATAAAAAAAATTTTAATATTCATTCTTCTTTTAATAACAGGGGCAACAATTATATATTCAAATGTATTCGCAATTGTAATAAACAATGATAACGATAAGGTTCGAATAGGAAATAAAATATACTTTATCATTGACAGCTCCGGAAAACTCAAATTTTCAGACATACTTACAAATCACAACTGGAAGGCTCACAAAAACGAAACTATAAATTTCGGGTTCACGAAAAAGACTTTCTGGTTTAAATTTTCCATCACAAACAAAAGCGGACATCCTATATTCTTATCCACACAATATCCCAAATTCGACAATATAACTTTTTTCAGTCCTACGGACAACAACTCATTTAAAAAAAATGTAACAGGTTGTTCCTTCCCTTTTTATCATAGAAAGATAAAAACAATTGATTTTACTTTTAAAATCACAAACTCCGGAACATATTATCTAAAAATAAGAAACTTTAACTTCCCGATTCTATTCTCTCCTATTATTTTTGGTGAAAAGGCGTTTATAAGTTACTCAATTCGTGAACAATGGATATTTATAACTTATCTTGCTTTTATGGGATTTATGTTATTACTCTCTCTATTCTATCACATTGCAACTAAGGACAGGGCTTTCATTGTTCAATTTATTTATATCCTTTTATGGATTCTTATGCAGACAATGTATTTAGGATACAGTTATAAATATTTGTGGCCAAATTCTTTTTATCTTAATAAATTTATTTTTATAATAACAATAAACCTCATAGGTTTAAGTTCCATATACATTTACAAAACTTATCTTGATTTAAAAAGCAAATATCCCACTATAAATAAAATTACAAATTACATAATAGTTTATCCTATTATTATAGAAACAATTATAACTTCATTGCTACCATTTTATACAGGAATAAGAATAGCATTAGCAGTTGCTGTTTACACTATGTTCTTAGAACTTTTATTATCAATATATTTAATACTCAAAAAAAACACAATGGCTATATTTATATTTGTCGGTTTTTTAGGCCTTGAGATAGGCAGTTCTCTTGCGATCTTTGCTGCAAACGGAATACCATTAAACTGGTTCATTATAAGATGGGCAAATCAGTTTGCTAATATATGGGTATCATCAATGCTGATACTTGCCATGGCTTATAAATACCACATACTGCAAATAAAGATGAAAGATATAGAAAAAGAAGCAAAAATGCTTAAATTTGCAGTAGATAAAAGCAATGAGATGGCTTTCTGGATAGATTCTACAGGAAGATTTGTTTATGTAAACGATATGGTTGTTAATACCCTTGGTTATTCAAGGAAAAAATTATTATCAATGTATCCCTATGAAATAATTTACGGCTTAACCCCTTCCAAATTAAATAAATACTGGGAAAACTTAAAGAAAAGGAAAACTCTAAAATTAGAGTTAGTATTTAAAAAACAAAACGGAGAATTAATATTGCTTGAAGTATTGGCAAATTATATAGAATTTCAAAATAAAAAATATAACTGTGCTTTTGCAAGAGATATAACCGAGAGAAAAAATTATGAAGAAGAGATATTAAAAAAAGAACGAGATTTAGAAATGACGCTTCAAAGCATAGGAGATGCTGTTATTGTAACAGATAACAAAGGCAATATTACGAGAATGAACTCAGTAGCCGAAAGTTTAACAGGATATACAATAACCGAAATAAAAGGGAAGAACTTTGACAAAGTAATAAAATTAACAGATAAAGATACAGGACTTCCTATAGAAAATTTTATCGAAGAAGTAATAAGCGGTGGAAAAGTACACACTTTTAATAAACGCATTATATTAACTTCCCGAACAGGGGTTGAATATTATATTTCAGATTCCGGAGCACCTATAAAAGACGAGCAAGGCATAATTTTAGGCGCAATCATTGTATTTCGAGATATAACAGAAGAATACATATTACAGCAGCAATTGCACCACACTCAAAAGTTAGAAGCAATCGGCCAATTAGCCGGTGGAATTGCTCATGATTTTAACAACATATTAGGCGGCATAATGTCATCTGCAGAATTAATCAAATTATCAAACGAAAATAATATCAGCAATGATATATTAGAGAACATAGACACTATATTAAAACTATCAGACAGAGGTGCAAAATTATCACGAAGACTGCTTGCTTTTTCTCGAAAAGAAGAATTGAAAAAAGAAATAATAAATATAACAGATATTGTAGATGAAGTATCTGAAATTTTACAGAGAACTGTAGATAAAAGAATTAAAATAGAAACACGATATAATAAGAATGAAAGATTATTAACTTCAGGAGATGCTTCACAACTTGAAAACGCAATTTTAAATATAGGATTAAATGCCAGAGATGCAATAGAAAAAGAAGGCACCATAATATTTGAATTAAAAAAAGTCTTTCTTGATAAAGAATTTTGTACTAAACACATAATAAATAATACAGCCGGAGAATATGCAGAAATAATCATATCTGATACCGGTACAGGGATGGATGAATCTATAAAGAACAGAATATTTGAACCTTTTTTTACAACAAAAAAAGACGGCACAGGAACGGGTTTAGGTCTCTCAATGGTATACGGAACTATTATCAAACATCAGGGAGGAATAAGTGTATACACTGAAAAAGGCGTGGGAACCACTTTCAAACTGTATTTGAAATTGCAAGATTCAAAAAAATCTTCCGAAAGTCCAGATATTGAAGACATAAAAAAAGGACAGGGAAACATATTAATAATTGACGATGAAGAGCATATACAGAAAATTTTAATTAAAATATTAACCCGATTAGGTTATAATGCCGTAGGATTTGATCAAGCAGATAAGGCTATAGACTATTTTAAATCAAACTTTTCCCACATAAATATGGTTCTTCTTGATATTATTATGCCTAAAATGCATGGCGATGAGGTATTCAGAAAATTAAAAGATATCGACAGTAATGTAAAAGTCATTATGATGTCAGGGTTTATAGGAAGCGTTGATATAGAACAAATTAAAAAAGAAGGTGTTCTCGATTTTATTGATAAGCCCTTTAAAATAAAGGAATTATCTGAACTGTTAAATAAATATATAAAATAAAATTTGTGAGGAATTTAATGATACAATTTAAATCTTTTGATCCCGCAATTGAAGTAAGCGGGAAAGCCATGCTTTCAGTTATAGACGGAATGGGAATTTTTAAAAATATCGGTATTGAAATTTTAA
This sequence comes from uncultured Spirochaetia bacterium, assembly GCA_964418785.1. Classification (GTDB taxonomy): domain Bacteria; phylum Spirochaetota; class JAHITG01; order JAHITG01; family CAYQNP01; genus CAYQNP01. The sequence goes on from CAYQNP010000240.1 coordinate 3,573, forward strand.
AACGTCATGGAATACACGATGTAAATCCGTATAAATGGTATTCTCAGCAGGCATGGCTTGATAGTTTCAAAGAAATCTATGAAACAATAGGTGAAGCAACCTTAGTAAAGATAGGTGAATCTGTCCCATATAATGCAGCCTGGCCGGAAAATATAAAAAACTTAGAAGATGCACTATATGCAATTAATGTGTCATTCCATCTAAACCACAGAAAGAACGGAAAAATACTTTATGATGCTGATAACAATATATTTTTTCAGGGTATAGGTGAATACATTATAGAAAAAAACAATGACAAAGATTTTTTAGTTATTTGTAAAAACTCTTATCCCTGCGATTTTGACAGAGGAATAATAACAGGCACTGTAAAAAAATACAAACCGGAAGAATTATCAATGGATGATATTAAAATTATGCATCTGGACGGCAAGTGCAGAAAGAAAGGAGATGACCTCTGCGTATATAATGTTATATGCAAATAATGTCTATCTGCAAGTATAATATTAAAAATTCTTTCAGAAAATAACTTGAAATATTTATTGGTGAGATTATATTTCAGATATGAAAATAGACAGGTTAAACGGAATTCCTTTATACTTACAGGCAAAATGGGAATTAGAGAAGGCTATTCTTGACGGGAAATATAAAATAGGCGACAAAATACCATCTGAAAGAGATCTGTCTAAAATTACAGGCATAAACAGATTAATGGTTCGAAAGGCTTTAATACAATTACTAAACGATGGGGTTTTAAAGGTAAAGAAAAATATAGGATATTTTGTAAAAGATATATCTCCTTTATTAGAAAAAAAAATCAAACAAAAGAACGGCCTAATAGGATTTATAGTTCCGTTTCTCATCAATAAATATTTTTTCTCTTTTTTTGAAGGAATTAATTTAAGACTATATGAAGAAAATTTACTTGCAATTATAGGCGACTCAAGAGGCGACCCGGATCTTGAAAAAGAGTTAATTATAAATTTTATAAAAAAAGGAATAGACGGATTAATTCTTTTCCCTTATAAAGATATTATAGATAGTGATTATATCAAATATCTTGAGAGTTTAAAAGTCCCTTATGTACTTACCCATTGTAATGACAATATTAAAACAACCTGTATAAATATTGACAACTTTAACGGCGGGAAAGAAGTTACTGAATACCTTATTAAATACGGACATAAAAATATTGCTTTTTTAACTGAAATGCAAATCGAAGAATGGTGGTATATAAAAGAAAGATTTAACGGATATAAAGCAGCTTTAAAAGAGAATAAACTAAAATTTAATCCGGATTACATATATCAAAAAATAAATATGGAAGATGAAGCGCAGCTGAACACTATTATAAATGATATGTTTAGCAAAAAAATCACAAGCATATTCTGCGTTACAGACAGAGAAGCACACTACTTATTTCAAGCCTGCAAAAAAAAAGATATCCGCATTCCTGACGACATATCTATTATCGGGTTCAACAATATAAGATTTGCGAACGATCCTGAGTGTCAATTTACTTCAATGGCTATTGACAGCAGAACAATCGGAACAGAATTAGTAGATATTCTTCTTAAAAAACTCTACAATTCGTCTCCCGGTATTATTAAGAAAAAATTCAGTACACATATAATAGAAAAAGGCTCTGTAAAAAAAATAAATTCCCGGGGGGCTTAGATGAAAGCATTTGAGTTTGAGAAAGCTGCTTTTGAATGGGGAATGAAAACATTCAAATTCCCAAAAGGAAAATTTTTAAAAAAAGGTTTCAAACCTTTAAGTATAGGTATTGCTGATTTCAGTATAATAAAAAAAGGGAATACATATCACTTATTCCATATAGAAAGGCGGGAAAACGGTTTTCCTCTATTTCCCGGAAATGAGATATTTTTCGGACATACTACTACAAAAGACTTTTGCAATTGGGAAGTTCATCAGCCTGCATTATTTATATCCCCTGACAGCTGGGACAATACTCATATATGGGCACCTTATGTGTTTAAACACAATAATACTTTTTATATGTTTTACACAGGAGTAAATCAATACGGCTCTCAATCAATAGGGCTTGCAACATCTAAAGATCTTTTCAACTGGAAAAAGCATAAAAAAAATCCCATATTCACTCCACCCAAATGGGCATACTGGCATCCTGAAAAACCTTCTCCCTGTCGTGACCCTCATATATACTATGAAAACAATAAATTCTACCTGCTTTATACTGCAAGTAAAAAAACAGGAGAAACCTGCATCGGCATAGCAGAATCTGCAAATTTATTAACATGGAAGGACAAAGGAACACTTTACACCGGACCCAAAAATTACTCTTTTCCTCTAAAAAGTAAAATCCCTGCTCATGCAGAATCAAGCTGCGTACATAAATTTAATGATAAGTATTACCTGTTTATCGGTATAAACGGAGGCATAAGGGTCTTTATTTCAGATAATTTAAATAATTTTACTACTCCCGGAAAATTAATAATTAAAAATCAAACTTCTCTTGAGATAATTAAACGAAATGATAATGAAAAGAAATGGATAGCTGCTGCTTTCGGACTATATGATAATAAATTATACCTGCACACACTTGATTTTACCGATGAAATTCCCACAGCATCTCCTATTAAAAATCCGCGAAAATTGAATATAATATCGTAACTTTCTTAATATTCTGTTAATAAAGTTTTGCACCGTCCCCGGGTCATACTATAATATAAAATTTTTACTGATTTTTATTGACAATTAAATAAAAATTAATATTATGTCAAATATGAATTATTATACTTTATTATGTTTTGGTGCGGCTTATTTTATTGGTGCAATTCCTACCAGTTATATAATTGTAAAACTATTAAAAAAAGTTGATATTCGTGAATACGGCAGTAAAAATGTAGGAGCCACCAATGCAGGGAGAATCTTAGGAAAAAAATGGTTCTTTATAATAATGCTTCTTGATGTATTAAAAGGTATTATCCCCATCCTAATTACAAAAAAAGTATTAAACACAGATATAAATGCTGCCAACGGATACTTAATATTTATAACAGGAATAATAGCAGTAATAGGACATACTTTTCCTGTTTATTTAAACTTTAAAGGCGGCAAAGGAGTTGCTGTCACTGCAGGTGTATTCCTTATGTTTGATTACAGACTTCTGATAATAGGCTTAATTGTATTTATACTTATTGTATTTATTACTAAATACATTTCTGCAGGTTCTATTACAGCCAGTCTATCACTCCCTATATCTGAATTAATTTTATATAAAAACTCTCAAAATTATTATTTACTGTCTATAACAATACTAATATCATTGTACATTATATTTAAGCATAGAGAAAACATAAAAAGAATAATAAACAAAACTGAAAGAAAATGGGGAGAAAGAATTTGAAAGAAGATATTATTTCCGGGAAAAATATAAGCGTACTTGGTGCAGGCAGTTGGGGAATGACTCTGGCAATTTTATTATCAGAACGACACAATATTAAAGTATGGGAATTTGATAAAGAACAGTGTGAACTCTTAAATAAAGAACGGGAGAATAAAAAATTTCTTCCGGGAATAAAAATTCCTGATTCAATATACATAACTAATAATATAAACGATGCAATAGCAGATTCAGAAATAATATTACTTGCTGTTCCGTCTCACATAGTAAAAGGCTTAACAAAAGATATAGGGAACAAAATATCAGACAGAATAATTATAAATGTTGCAAAAGGTATAGAGACAGAAACTCTACAAAGATTATCCGAGATAATTTACGAGAACACAAAGAACAAGCAGATATATGTACTCTCAGGCCCGTCGCATGCAGAAGAAGTCAGCAGACATGTACCCACTACAGTAGTAATCGCATCAATAGAGAATGATCTTGAAAAACTGAAGTATTTACAAAAAATAATTATGACAGAATCGTTTCGGGTATATACAAATGACGACATAATAGGTGTAGAATTAGGCGGGGCATTAAAAAACATAATAGCCATAGCAAGCGGAATTTCTGACGGATTAGGATTCGGTTCTAATACAAAAGCAGCCTTAATGACCCGCGGTTTAGCTGAGATACAAAGACTTGGTCTAAAACTCGGAGCAAAGAGAGAAACCTTTTCAGGACTGGCAGGAATGGGAGATTTAATAACAACCTGTATAAGCAAATTCAGCAGAAATCGATTTGTTGGAGAAGAACTTGGAAAAGGAAAAACTATGGATGAGATATTAAGCAATATGGTAATGGTTGCTGAAGGGGTAAATACAACTAAGGCTGCATATAAACTTTCACAACAACTCAATATAGAAATGCCTATAACTGCTGAAATTTATAATATATTATTCAACAGGAAAGATGCACTTGAATCGGTAAAATCACTTATGCAGCGACCTCCTAAACCGGAAATATGGTAATATTATGAGAACAACACGGACACGAGAATATTTTATTAATGAACTAAGTACAACCGGCATAAATAAGAATGATGCAAAAAAAATCTTTAATCTATTTATCGATACTGTAATTGAGGGGATTATAGAAGATAAAGAGGTTAACCTGAAAAATTTCGGCAAATTCATTTTAACACGAAAAAAGAAAACAGAGTTTGTAAATCCTAAAACAGGAAAAATATCAAAAATAAAATTTCCTGAAAAAGTAAAATTTACACCATCTGTTAATCTTATTAAATATATAAACAGCAATGGATAAAGAGAAGCAGGATAAAATATTTTACTCTATAAGCGAATTAAGTAAGAAATTAAATGTTCCGCAGCATGTCTTACGCTCCTGGGAAAAAGAGATTGGTTTTTTAAAACCAAAGAAAAAAGATACAGGGCACCGAATCTATACAGAAAAAGACTTAAAAATAGCTGAAAGAATAAAAGAACTGCTGGAAGTTGAACATTATACAATTCAAGGTGCAAGAAAAAGATTGTGGTATGAACTGAAACGCAATGAACTCCCGCCTTTTGAAACACTCCTCCATAGAATTAAAAAAGAACTTCTTGAAATGAAGGAAATTCTCCAATCCGTTAAAGAAAAAAATTAATTTAACGAAATATTAAATATAATCTATTATTGAGGAGGAGAGAAATGAATTATTCTCAATCTGTAAGAGTACGAGGTGCTGAAGTTTTTAATCCTATAAAAAAAACAGATAATATTAACTTCAGCGAACGAATTTTTGAAATTTTTAAAGATAATAAACAGATATTCTAATTAATTATGAATCTTATCATAAGAATTATTGTAACTTTTTATTTTTATGAAGTTTTTATTTTACTGACAATTATTGATTCATTTCTCTCGTTTCCATTATTTTTAATATCTCCAAGTGGAAAATTATTTCATAAATTTTTAAAATCGTCAGCAAAAATATGTTTATTTTTTTCCGGAACCAGAGCCATTCTGCAGAATAAGAACAAATATAACTCCGACAGAGAATCATACATTATAATCTCCAATCATCAAAGCCTGTTCGATATAATTGTTCTTTATTCAATTTTTGACAAATTATCTTTTAAATGGGTTATAAAAAAATCTCTTTTTAATATACCGTTTTTCGGCATACCTCTGCTCTATCTTGCAAGGTATATAAAACTCGACAGAAAAAACAAATACAAAGCCTACAAAGCAATAGAAAAAAGCGTAGAATGGATAAAAAAAGGGTTTTCAATGATAATATTTCCGGAAGGCACAAGGAGCCTGGAAGATAAGATAAATGAATTTAAAAGCGGGAGTATCAAAATTGCTTTTCTTTCCGGCAGACCAATAATTCCTGTTGTAATGCGCGGTACTTTATTTATAAAATCAAAAAAAGCATTTTTTATAAATCCTGTTCCTGTTGTTATAAAAATTTTAGACAAAATTGAAGTAAAAGACAGAGATAAATCAGAACAAAAAGAACTGCTGAAAGAACTCCAAAATAATATGCAGAATGTTTACAATGAATTAAAAGAGTTAAACTACAACTAAATTATTCTTAATCTTCTGCAGTTTATCCAAATCTTCACTGTTTATTTCTTTCGTAGTTATAAATAAATCAAAATCATTAACATTCCCGAATTTAGCAAAAGAGCGCATAGAAATTTTCGTATGATCTGCAACTAAAATCTTAAAAACAGAAGATTTCAGAAACACCTGTTTTGTAGCAGCTTCAAGCTCATTTGGAGAATAAAGAGAACCATCCGGACTTATACCTGTTGCTCCTATAAAGCATACATCTATATTAAATTTTTCAATAAAATCATTAACAAGAGGGCCAACAACAGACATACTCTTCTTTCTTATATTTCCTCCTGCAATTATTAAATCATGATTGGAATCTTTCAGCAAATAGGATATAGGAATTGAGTTTGTTATGATTTTTAATTGACTGAATTTATCAAGTTCCCGTGCAATAAAATAATTAGTACTGCCGCCGTCAAAACTAATAACTGTTTTATCTTTAATATAATCAATAGCTTTTTCTGCAATTCGTTTTTTTAAACTTATATTCTGTCTGTACTTTTCTTCAAAAGCAAATTCACTATTTTCAGTAATAAGGCTCATTGCTCCGCCGTGTGTTCTGCGGATATCAAATCTGCGTTCTATTAAAATCAGATCTCTTCTTACTGTAACAGGGGACACATGAAACTCTTCACTAAGTTCCTCAACAGTTGCCCTGCCTTTCTGCTTTATATACTCTACCATTCTGATTATTCTTTCTTCCTGAAACATTTTACCTTCATCTATCATAAAAGCACACCTCAAAATTTCACAAATTATTTATTATAGAAGCAGCATATCCGGCACCAAATCCGTTATTAATATTGACAACAGTTACTCCAACAGCACAGGAATTAAGCATTGTTAAAAGCGGAGCAATACCATTTAATCCTGCTCCATAACCCACACTCGTAGGCACTGCTATAATAGGTTTTGAAACAAGACCGGCAACCACACTCGGTAATGCACCGTCCATACCTGCTACAACTATTAATACATTTGATTTCTTTATTTTTTCATATTTACTTAACAGTCTGTGAAGCCCTGCAACTCCAACATCATATATTCTTTCTACTTTATTCCCCATTATTTCAGCAGTTACAGCTGCTTCTTCTGCAAAAGGAATATCAGCTGTACCACCGCTTAAAACACTTATAACTTTATTGCTCTTTTTATTCTTTTTCTTACCTATTAAAATTATTTTTGCTTCCTTATAGTATGTGCTATTCTTAAATCTGTTTAATATATATTCAGCATCCCGTTTTCCTATTTTTGTTATCATTATTGACTCATTAGCCTCAATCATTGCTTCTGCTATCTTTAAAATCTGCTCTTTTGTTTTCCCTATTCCGAAAATAACTTCTGGAAATCCCTTTCTTAACTCTCTGTGATTATCTATTTTTACAAATCCCATATCTTTATACGGCAAATCCTTAAGTACAGATGTTATCTCTTTCAGATTTATTTTATCCTGTTTAAAATCTTTCAGTAATTTTTTCAGTTTCTCTTCTGTCATAGTAATCTCCAGACATCAAACAGACATTTTTGCAGTATAACCTGCTTTTTCAATTTCCTTGAAAATAATACTGCTTATCTTCCTATTATAAAAAACATTTTTATCCGCTTCGTCAACTTCTATTTTAATTTTTTTCTCTAAAACTCTTAATCTTAATCTCTTAAACTTATATAAACTGCGTATAAAATTTTCAAGCCGTTCAATTGTTCTTAATTCCTGTAAAGAAACCTCATAATTCTCCGGGAAGCGTGTTAATAGACATGTATTAGATTCTTTATCCCAGATACTCATACCCATTTTTTTCATAATATATCTGATTTCGGATTTACTGAATTTTAATTCCATTAAAGGACTTTTTATATTATACTCTTTTGCTGCTTTTCTGCCGGGTCGAAACTCTTTTAAGTCATCATAATTAGTTCCGTCAAGAACATATTCAACAGCCAGACTATCAGCTGTTTCACGCGCTATTTTAAAAATCTGATATTTACAATTATAGCATCTGTATTTTTTATTATTTTTTATATCAGAGTCAGAAAGCAAATCGATATCCTTAACGATACTATTCACACCTGTCTCAGCAGCAAATTTTTCTGCAAAATTCAGTTCTTCGGAAAACATAGTTACAGAACGGACAATTACTGCAGTTACATTATTATCCAGTTCTTCCTTTGCGATTTTTAAAAGAAAAGAAGAGTCAACTCCCCCTGAATAAGATATTACAATTTTACCCAAACGGCGGAGGAGTTGACGCAATTGATAAAGCTTCTCTTCCATAATAAACCTGTTAAGCGTAAAACTTTTCTTTTACAGTCCATAAACCCAGAGACGGAGTAAATATAAAATATATCTCTTCTCCGTCAGGCAATTTATTCCATCCCCGTTTCATATTTTCAGGATTATACTTTTTCAATGCTTCTTCAACAGGCATATAATTATAATTAACCTGTTTTACTTCTTCTTCTGTGAGTTTTCCCGGAGCATAAGTAATTGTAAACCTTCCTTCAGATGAACCATGTATTAAGTGTGCAGTCCCGTGTTCAATATCCTGTAAATCTTCATTCTCCTTATAAGCCGACATTACTTTCTCTGTTCCTGAATAACCGTATTTTCTAATGAGTTCGTCAACTTCTTTCTGCTCTCCAAATCTCTCTACCCCGGGTGCTATTACAACCAATTCACCGCCGTCTGCTATAACCATCCTTGTCCTGTAAATAGCCTTGTTAGATACCCATGTACTATGAAACTCATCTGGATCCATATAACATACAACTTTTTTTATCGGTTTATCAAAAACATTTATATTCTCTTTTCCGGACTGCTTTGCTGCTTCAAGATATGTATCAAGATCATCTCCTATATGAATACCTTTATGAACAATATCTCCTTTCTCATTATAATTCATAACAACCTGAATATACATATCAGGAAGATTTCCAAGAAATTCTTCTTCTGCTTTATTAAATATTGCTCGTGTAGGAGTAATAAGTCTTCCAAGGTTATTCTCAATGCCATAAGTAGCAGAAGCAAGATGAGATTTACATATAGTATCTTTACCGCCTAAACCGATAAAATAATTTTTATTATGATTTGCAAAACCCAAGACTTCGTGCGGCACAACATGTCCTATATTAATTATTAAATCCCAATTCCCTTCCATTAAATCTTTGTTCAACCATATAGGAATATCCCAATCAACTTTTCCTTCGGTTTTTTCTTTAACAAAAGAAGCAGGAATATTTCCGACTTCAACAACTCCATTTCTCCAATCATGTTTTAAAATTTTTTCTTCAGGAATAGAACCGAACATCCACTTATTTATTTCCGGAGTATGAGGGATATGCTGTCCGAGAGTAGGAATAACATATACATCTGCTTCATTTTTTAAATGATTATACAGAACTTCTGTTATTCTGCCTGCACCGGAATAATATCTTGTTAAATCCGGCGGCAGAAGTAAAACTCTTTTTAAGTCTGATTTAATTCTCTTCCGTGCTTCTTCAAGTCCGGTTAAAACAATCTCTTCTATTTCCTGCATACTTATATAATCTTTTTTTACTGATAACCAGGGCATAATTATAATCCTCCATTAAAAATTATTAAACAACTTCCCAATACGGTGTTTCAGGAAGAAGTTTATAAAATTCAGATATAACCTTATTCTGATATTCACCGTCATATTCACCATTTAAAAATTTATCAAGTGCTTCATTAAAAAATCTTTCCCATGATTTATTTTCAGCTCCGGGATTTATAGGATAGAACAATGCATTAACTGCCTGAGCAGATTTATGGTCACCCGGTGCATCGCCGATCATTAAAATCTTACCTTCAGGATATTTACTTTCAGCTGCCATCTGTAAATGTTCTTTCTTACTCCCCATTTCCTGACCGGCTATTATTTTTACATATTGCTCTATATTATGCTCTGCCCATTCCTTTTCCAGCGCTTCCAGCGGTGTTGCAGAAACAACTAATACATCTGCTTTTTCGCTCATTTTCTCAAGACTTTTAACTGCAAATGTAAACGGCGCAACACCGTGAACCATATCTGCAACAGTCTTATTTACCTGTTCACTCCATTCCAGTGCCCTCTCAAGTACTGAATCAGTATTGCTTTTCATATACTCCTTTAATCCGTCATTACTTAACGGTAATCCGGAATCTATAAACTCTTTAAGCGGTTGAATATCCGGCAATTTAAAACCTGCTTCAACAACCTCTTTTCTCGAACCAAGTAACTCTATAGTTTTTACAAGTGCAATAAACCTGTTTACACCTCTGTAAATAGAATAAAGATTAACCCACTCAGCTACTTCCCTGGCATAAGTAGAAATACTTTGTAAATTCCAGTATTTAATTATATTCGGAATAAAACATTCTTTATGTTTTAATTCCATAGTAGGAAATGCACAGCCGTCAGAATCAACACCTATAAAAAAATCTTTTGTAGGTTTAAACTCTTTTAACTTTTCTTTATAATCCATTTGTTCCTCCTTAATATTATAATTTAACCCAATGTTTTTTAAATCTTATGTAAGACGGCAACCCGTCTTTAATCCGTATCGGAGCTTCTCCCTGTATTAAGGGAAGAGCATAATTATAGAAATCCTTTGTAACAAAAAAACCGTCTTCAGTAATCCATTCTTCAGGTAATGGTTTCTCATCATTTGCAACATCTGATAATTTAGCCATATCTATCTCTATCTTATAAGGGTTGTCGGAAACTCTTTTAAAAGTAATCATATAACCGCTTACACCTTCTACTGCTTTTTGAACAGCACTTTTACCTGCAAGATATGCTTCATCAACATCTGTTTTAGAAGCAAAGTGCATACCGGTTCTCTGAATAGTTGACGGAATAGCAAATCTTGCTTTTACTTTTACATCTGTTTCTATAATATTCTTTATAAAAAGAGCAGCACCACCAAGCTGTTTGTGTCCGAAACTGTCCTTACTAAATTCACCTTTCTGCTCAGCAATATAAGTACCGTCCGGATGTTTTGTACCTTCACTTACAACAATAACAGCTCTTTTAAATTTGTCAAGCGTTTCTTTTACTTTATCTACAAATCTTTCTCTGTTAAAAGGTACTTCCGGCAATAAAATTATATGAGGAGCATCTTCTTCTGTTCTATGTGCGAGTGCAGTTCCTGCAGCAATCCAGCCTGCATTTCTGCCCATTGCTTCAATGATATTAACCGTATCAATAGTATACATAGCTTCTGTATCTTTTCCTGCTTCCATTACCATTGTAGAAAGATATTTTATAACACTTCCATAGCCGGGGGTATGATCAGTATGTGCAAGGTCATTATCAATTGTTTTAGGTATTCCCATAACCCGTATGTCGTAATTCTCTTCTGCTGCAAGTTTATTTATCTTATCCGCAGTATCCATTGAATCATTGCCGCCGGAATAAAAAAAGTACCTGATATTATATTTCTTAAATATATTAAAAATTTTTTTAATCTCTTCTTCAGTTTTTATTTTATACCTGCTTGAACCAAGTGCTGCTGCAGGAGTCATTGATAAACCTTTTATATCTTCTATATCTTCTTTGCGCAAATCAAATATTTCTTCTTTAAGTACTCCGAGTATACTGTTATGAGCAGCATATATTTCCTTTATTTCACTGTGTTTCATTGCTTCTTCAACAGCACCCTGAACTCCTGCATTAATCACAGTTGTAGGCCCGCCGCTCTGGGCTATTATCATATTTCCTTCTAAAGCCATAATTTTATCACCTCCTGATTTTATACACCTGAAAAAGCTGAAAATCCGCCGTCAATAATTATTGTTGTCCCTGTAATAAATTTCGCTGCATCTGAAATTAAAAATATTATAGAACCTATAATCTCTTCAGGTAAACCGAATCTGCCCATAGGTGTATGATTAATAATTGTCTTACCTCTATCTGTAAGATTATCGTTTTCATCCATAAGCAAAAATTTATTCTGTACAGTAAGAAAAAAACCCGGAGATATACTGTTGACTCTTATATTTTTATTAAAATTCATAGCAATATCAGTAGCAAGCCATTTTGTAAAATTATCAACAGCAGCCTTTGCAGCAGAATATCCGGGAATACGCGTTAAAGGCCTTATTGCATTCATTGATGATACATGAATTATGCTTCCTCCGTTTTCATTCTTTATCATTTCTTTTCCAAAAACCTGTGCAGATAAAATTGCACCGCCGAATAAATTTAAATCAAGTACTTTTTTCAAATCTTCAATGGGCAAATCGAAAAACGGCAACTCATCTGAAGTTGTAGCGCTTTTCATATTTCCGCCGACAAAATTTATAAGAACATCAATTTTACCTGCTTTCGCAACAATATCATCTTTTATTTTCGTGAGCGAATCTTTATCCATAGCATTCGCTTCATATATCTCACATTCATTATTTAATTCCTTTTTTAATTCTTCAAGAGCAGATTTGTTTATGTCTAATAAAAACAAGTTTGCCCCGGCTGAATGAAGTTCTTTTATAACAGGTTTACCGAGTATACTTGTAGCTCCGAGAAATACTATGTTCTTTCCTTTAATTGAAAAATTCACTTTTTCCATATTGTCCTCCTTAAAATTACTGCCAATTTGTATGAAATTTACCGGGCTTATCAATACGCTCATAAGTATGAGCACCAAAGAAATCCCGTTGTGCCTGAATCATATTTGCAGGTAAAATTTCACTTCTGTAACTGTCAAAGTAATTTAATGCTGATGAAAAGGCAGGAACAGGATACCCGCTTTTGATAGATTCAGAAACTACATACCGCCAATTTTGATGCTTCGCTTCAATTGAATTCTTAAAATATTCATCAAGAAGCAGATTATTTAAATCAGGATTTTTTGCATATGCATCTTTAATTTTATTTAAAAATTTTGCTCTGATTATACAACCACCGCGCCATATTAAAGCTATATTACCGAGATTCAAATTCCAGTTGTACTCTTCTGATGCTGACTTCATTATTGCAAATCCCTGAGCATATGATACAATCTTGGATAAATATAGAGCATCTTTTATATATTCAATAAATTTATCTTTATCTCCTGTGAATTCATCTGTACTTATATTAAACTCTTTTGAAGCCCTGACACGCTCATCCTTAATTGCAGATATAAATCTGGCAAAAACAGCAGAAGCAATTGTTGGAATAGATATCCCAAGATCAAGCGCAACCTGAGTAGTCCATTTCCCGGTTCCTTTCTGCCCTGCTTTATCAAGTATAATGTCAACCATAGGTTTTCCTGTCTCTTCGTCATACTTCTTTAAAATCTCAGATGTAATCTCTATTAAGTAAGAATTTAATTCCCCTTTATTCCATTCTTCAAAAACTTTCTGAATCTCTTCAATACTTAATTTTAACATATATCTCATTAAAAAATAAGATTCACTGATTAGCTCCATATCTCCGTATTCTATTCCGTTATGAACCATTTTAACGAAATGGCCTGCGCCGTCAGGTCCAATATGAATTGAACATGGAGTATTATCAACCTGAGCTGCTATTTTATTAAAAATAGGCTCAATATATTTATACGCCTCGGCATCACCTCCGGGCATCAAAGCAGGTCCTTTCCGCGCTCCCTCTTCGCCTCCTGATACTCCGCTTCCTATAAAATAAATACCTTTCTCTTTCAAATAATTATGACGCCGTATCGTATCCTTAAAAAATGAATTGCCCCCGTCAATTATTATGTCACCTTTTGATAAAGACGGAAGAATATGCTCAATAGCATCGTCAACCGGCTTGCCGGAAGGCACCATTAACATTATCTTCTTCGGCGATTCAAGCGACTCTGTAAATTCATTAAGATCAGAATATGCTTTAATCCCGGAAACCGTTTTATTAAAATTGTCCACACTATCCTTATTAATATCATATCCGCTTACAGAAAATCCTTTACTTGCCATATTTATAGCAAGGTTCCTGCCCATAACTCCCAATCCCATCATTCCGATATAGCTTTTACTCATACTTAATACCTCCTGACCATTCATAAATAATCATAAATAATCATACATAATCAAATTAAAAAGTCAAGAAAAAAATTTATTTTTTTTAATGGGGACGGTGCAAAACTTTATATACTTTATCATCATTATCATTTTATACCCTATTTCTCTCCTCAACATCATTATCCGACACTTCACCGTAATAAAGCCTTAAGGCTCGACTACTACAATTATTTTATGATTATTAGTCCCCACATAAATGCCGGGACTGAAGATTCGGCTACAAAGTTTATACTGTATTGCACCGTCCCCCTTTAAAAAAGAAAAAAAGAAGGGGCGTAGGGAGAGGTTTAATCCCTACGCGCTAAACTTATAAAATTTAGAAAGAAATTATATATGAAGAAGAGATTAGTTTTAATTAATTAGTCTGTCTTAAAAAAGCGGGAATATCATAATCTTCTTCATCAAAGTCAATTAAGAATTGAGGGGTATTTTTTTTCTTAGGAGCAGAATCATTTGCAGAAGCATTAGCAGATTGAGGGGTCATTTCTTTAACGATTTTATTATCATCACCCAGGCTTGACTCTGAAAAATTTTCATTAATATATCTCTGGAAAGCAGGTTTATCAAATTCTTTACTGCCCACTAATTCCATTCTGGTTTTAACTACTTTAGTTGGTTCCACCATATCTGAAGCAGCAGGGAAGCCTGTAGCAACTATAGTGATACGAATTTCATCACCGAGTTGTTCATCAATTAAGCAGCCGAAAATGATATGAGCAGATTCAGAGATTTCGTTTTTAACCTGATTCGAGATATCATAAATTTCATTTAAAGTCATTTCATGGCCGCCTGTAATATTAAGCAGCATACCAGTAGCACCTTTAATAGAGCCTTCATCAATTAACGGAGAGTAGATAGCGGAACGGACAGCCTCTTCCACTCTATTTTCACCGCGGCCGACACCGATGCCCATAACAGCCTTTCCGCGGTTGCTCATAATAGTTTTTAAATCTGCAAAATCAAGATTAATCAACCCCGGTTTAGTAACCAATTCAGCGATTCCCTGGACAGCGTATCTAAGCACATTATTTGCAAGGTCAAGGGCTTGAGGGAAAGTCATTTTTTTATTGGAAGCAGTTACCAGATTATCATTTTTAATAACAATTAATGAATCCACATTATCCAACAATTTTTCAATACCTTTTTCTGCGGCATCAGCTTTTTTAGGGCCTTCAAAAGAGAACGGTTTAGTTACGACAGCAACAGTCAAAATACCCAATTCTTTAGAGATTTCAGCAATAACCGGCGCAGCGCCTGTACCGGTTCCACCGCCCATACCGGCAGTAATAAATACCATATCGGCTCCTCTAAGAGCATCAGAAATAACATCTTTAGATTCTTCTGCTGCTTTCTCGCCTATTTCAGGCACAGCACCTGCTCCAAGTCCGCCTGTTAATTTAGGACCTAACTGAAGTTTGTGTTCTACATTGGTATTAAACAGATCCTGTGCATCGGTATTTGCAGCAATAAATTCTACACCCGTAATACCAACTTCTACCATTCTGTTAATAGCATTCTTCCCTGCTCCGCCTACGCCAACCACTTTAATATTAGTGGTTTTTAATCCCTCATCTACTAATTCTACTTTCATAAAAAACCTCCCGCTTTTTTAAATTCTTTTATATTTTTTTATATTAAAAGTATTCTTTAAACCAATTTCCCAATCGGGAAATAATATTTTTAAAAACATTTTCATCAGAACCTTTATACAATTCGCTTACACTCTCATTTTTAGAGCCGTAAAGCACAAGACCTACACCTGTTGCATATAAAGGGCTATTAACTTTATCGTTAAGTCCTCCTATTCTTTCAGGATATCCTATTCTAACAGGTATATTCATAATTTTTTCAGCAAGGGCATCTGTATCTTTCAGCAAAGCCCCGCCGCCGGTAATAACGCAACCTGCACTTATAAGTTCATCAAAACCGGATTTTTTTATTTCTCTGTATGTCAACTGTAAAATTTCATCCATACGCGGCTGAATAATCTGAGCAAGCATTTTTTTAGGAATCTTTCTCGGAGCTCTGCCTCCTATCCCCGGAACTTCTATAAGTTCATTTTCATCTATGGAATCCACCAATGCCACTCCATACCGTTTTTTTATAATTTCTGCTGAAGTTGCAGGTGTTCTTAAACCGAAAGCAATATCGTTGGTAACATGATTCCCTCCGAGAGCAATTATACCGGTATGCCACACACTGCCTCTAATAAACATAATAATATCTGTTGTACCTCCACCCATATCAATAAGCGCCACGCCCAGCTCTTTCTCCTCTTCTGTTAAAATAGCTTCCGCTGATGCAAGAGGTTCAAGTACAATATCTTCCACTTCATACCCTGCACGATGCACACTCTTTATAATATTATCAATAGAAGCAACTGCGCCTACTATTATATGTACATCTGCTTCGAGTCTGACTCCGGACATACCAATAGGATCCTTTATACCATCCTGATTATCAACAATATATTCCTGAGGAATAACATGTATAACTTCTCTATCAATAGGCAATGATACAGCCTTAGCTGAATCAATAACTCTATCCACATCAGCCTGAGTAATCTCTCTGCTTCTGCTCGATATAGCAACTACACCTCTATTATTTATACTTTTAATATGTCCGCCTGCTACACCGGCGTAAACAGAATCAACTTCAACTCCTGCCATTAATTCGGCTTCTTCAATAGCCTGATTTATTGATTTTACAGTATTATCGATATTGACCACAACGCCCTTTCTTAAACCGTAAGACGGAGCCATTCCAACTCCTATAATATCTACTCCGCCGCTCTCATTCATCTGTCCAATAACTGCACAAACTTTTGTTGTTCCAATATCTAAACCTGTTATTATTCCTTGTTTACTCAATTTTTCACCTCTTAACTTTTAAATTTTCCAACTGCATCATTATATTTAAAATCAATATACTCTATATCATAAAGTTTATTCCCGAGTGCCATTAATAAAGCATTCAGTTTAAAAAATTTTACTAAATTTATCTCTTTACCCATATAAACAGGAAAATTCCATTTATCCATTATAAGCGTATATTCAATATCTGTATAACGCCTTGACACATTAATTTCCGAAATCAATCTGTTAAAAAGATATATCTCTTTACTGACTTTTTCGAGCAAAGATAAAACCTTTAATACTCTTGAATTTGTAATTTTCTCTCCCGGAATTACTGTTATATTATTCATACCTGTTATAACAGGTTTATCTATATTAACGATATTATTATCTTCAGCAATAATATATCCGTCATTATCCACTTCATATAAATGGCTGATAAAGTCGCTCTGCTGCACATTAATCAAAGCAATACCGTGTCTTTCCTGAATGGTAATAATCAATTTATCCGGGAGTCTTCGGGAAACAACAGCCTGCTTTATTAAAGGATGCAGTTCCAGTCTGTCTCGCAACTGTTTTAAATCTATTCTGAAAATATTTTTATTTCTGTCAAGTTCTCCTATTTCAAAGATATCTTTTGCAGTAAGAATCATATTTCCTTTAACAATAACATTATTAATAGAAAAAACAGATGCTTTTTTTACGAATATTATCATTTCATAAACGAATAGAATCAAAGAAAAAACAATAATTATAACAGCTGTTATTTTAACTATAAGTGTTACACGCTTTTTCAGTTTAAACTTATGAATCTGCTCATCAATCTGTGTATTTTTCATATACTCATCTATACTACTCATAATCTTTCAGCCTCTAACCCGCTTAATAAAATTTTCTCAACAAGGTCATCAAAACCAATACCGAAATTTTCAGCCTGTGCAGGCAAATCACTTGTTGTTGTCATACCCGGCAATGTATTTACTTCCAGAACATATAAATTACTATCAACCGCAATCATATCGACCCGGGAAACTCCGTAACACCATAAAGCCTTATGTGCTTCTATTGCGATTTTTTTTGCTCTTTCAGTAATATCATCTGGAAGTTCTGCCGGCAGAACAAATTCAGTCATACCTTTTGTATATTTTGCTTCATAATCATAAAATTCATTTTTAGCTCTAAGTTCAAGAATAGGCAAAGCTATTATTTCACTTTTTGTTTCCAGTATACCGATAGTAATATCTTTACCTTTTACAAACTTTTCTATAACAGCAGCCTTATATTTTTCAATAAAATCCGGGAGCATATTTTCAAGTTCTTCACTCGAGTCAACTTTCACAACACCGATACTTGAGCCTTCTGCATAAGCCTTAACAATCAGAGGATAACCGAGATTATTTATTTTATTAAGTAAAGAGTCGGAAATCACATCATTTTTTCTAACAGCGACATAAGGCAGAGTAGGAATATTATTTGCCGTAAAAAGCTGCTTGCTTACGATTTTATTCAGGGCTATTGCACTACCGAGAATACCGCTGCCTGTATAAGGTATATTCATAAGTTCAAGGAGTCCCTGTACAGAGCCGTCTTCTCCCGGCGCTCCGTGTAAAATTATATATGCAACATCTATTTTTTCTTTTCTTAATATATCAGCAATATCTTTATTCATATCAATAGGAACAACTTCATAATTTTTATTTTTCAATGCCTGAATAACATTATTTCCCGAGCGTATTGAGATTTCCCGTTCATTAGACCAGCCGCCGTAAATAACACCAACTTTTAATTTCCTATTACTCAAGACCTATAACTCCTTATTTAATCTCTGTATAATATAAATGCCGAGATTTTTAATATCACCTGCTCCCAATGTTAAAACAGTATCACCCGGCTTAACTATATCCATCAAGTCATTAGGAATATCTTCTTTTATAGGGATATATCTTACAGTTCTTTTACGCTTCTTTAAAAGTTCATTATAAATAAGTTTAGCGCTTACGCCTTTAATAGGCTTTTCACCTGCAGGATATATATCAGTTATATAAACAAAATCAGCCTTATTAAATGAATTTGCAAAATCCTTAAACAAGATTTTTGTTCTTGTATATCTATGAGGCTGAAAGATGACTATTAATTTTCCTTTACCTTTATGAACCGCTTCAATAGTTGCTTTAATTTCAGTCGGATGGTGACCGTAATCATCAATAACTTTTATATTATTAACAATACCCTTTAATTCCAATCTTCTTTCAACACCTTTAAATTCTCTTAGACCTTTAGCAATTTTTTCAACAGGGATACCGGTATTATATGCAACAGCAATTGCAGCAAGAGAATTAAGAACATTATGCATTCCAAAAGAAGATATTTTTATTTCAGCTATTGTTTTATTATGTACAACAAGATGATAATACATACCGTCGTTTTTCTTTTTTATATCAACAGCCCGAAAATCCGCATTAGCCTTAATGCCGTAAGTAACTATTCTTTTATTAATTTCCGGAAGTAATGATTTAATAATTTTATTATCAACACACAGAACAGCATAACCGTAGAAAGGCACTTTATTAATAAATTCAAGGAAAGTATTTTTAAGGTTTTCAAAAGTACCGTAATGGTCAAGGTGATCAGTATCAATATTAGTAACAATAGCAACTTCAGGATTTAATTTAAGGAAAGAGCCGTCGCTTTCATCAGCTTCACAAATAAGGTATTCGCCCTTGCCGAGTTTTGCATTAGCGCCTATATTAAAAAACTTTCCGCCAATAATAGTAGTAGGATTCATCTTCGCAGCATAGAAAATACTGCCGAGCAAAGAAGTAGTAGAAGTTTTTCCGTGCGTACCTGCAACAGCAATTCCTCGTTTTAATCTCATAAGTTCTGCAAGCATTTCAGCCCTGGGTATAACCGGAATTTTTCTTTTCTTAGCCTCAACATATTCAGGATTATCTTTTGATACAGCAGAAGAATAGACAAGCACATCAGCTCCTTCAATATTTTTGGCTGCATGTCCTATAAAAATTTTTGCACCTAATTTCTTCAGCCGTTTTACAGAATCATTCTCCGCAATATCAGAACCGGAAACTTTATAACCGAGGTT
>CAYQNP010000241.1:0-7167 GCA_964418785.1 uncultured Spirochaetia bacterium
CGAAGTAGATAGTTCTGAAACTTTGCATATTCTAAAACAGATGATACTTGTTGATGACATTAAAACAAATATTTTTGCTGTTAAATGTCTCGAGTATATCGGTACAATGGAATGTATTAATTTACTTATACAGGTCTCAACACCTGGTATATTACAGAAAGAAGCGTTGCAAAAGACTATAAGTGCTGCATTGAAAAAGATGATGGATTTAAACAAAGATAAACTTAATGATAATCAAAAAAAGTATATTAATAAGATTATAGGTATATAGTTATGAGTAATAAACCAAAGTTGTTAGTAGTGGATGATAATGATGTACTGAGGAAAATGATAAAAGAAGGGCTTCATGATAATTATATTGTTAATGAAGCAGCCGATGGAAAATCTGCATTATTAAAAATAGAGAAAGAAGAATATGATGTTATTTTACTTGATCTGGAAATGCCTGTAATGAATGGATTTGAATTTCTGACGGCAAAACAGAAAAAACAGCCATATATACCGGTTGTAGTATTATCTGCTCACGATACTTCTCAACCTGTCTTAAAAGCAATTAGACTGGGTGCTATGGATTTTATAAGTAAGCCTTTTGAATTTTCAGATTTAATATATGTTCTTGATAAGGCTATACAAAGAAAATATTTGAATATTTCGCATCAGTCAATAAAAAAGTATATATCGAAGAGTTTACATATCATTATTCCCGGCGATGAAAAATTTTTTGCCGCGGTATTAGAAGAACTTGATATGTTGATTCGTTCTTCTGGAGTAGAAAATGACCATATTGCAATGTTGAATATTGCCGTGCTGGAGGCATTAAAAAATGCTTATATACATGGAAATAAAAAAGATTTGAAAAAGAAAATATATTTCGACGCTGAAATTTCAAAGATGAAAATAACTGTAAAAATTAAAGACGAGGGTGAAGGATTTGATTTCAAAAATGTTTTAACTGCAATAAAAGATAACCTGCAGTCAAGAAAAGAACGAGGACTTGTGCTGATGGAATTTAATGTTGATAAATTAGAGTTTAATAAAGTTGGCAATAAAGTTACTCTTATTAAAAATATTAAATATTAATATAATAAGGAGATAAAACTATGAAAGTGATTTTTTTAGATATTGACGGAGTTTTACAGCCGGAATATTCTCAGAAGAGATTTGAAATTGATCGAAAAGCAGAACAGAAAAAAATGGCTGAAAAATTAAATGATGAGAATATTCTTAAATTAAATGAATATGATTTTGCCGCTGCGTATGTTGATTGGCATAAGGAAGCTGTTGAAAATTTAAGACGATTAATCCTCGAAACTAATTCGGTTATTGTTATTGTCTCTAACTGGAAAGCTTTTTATAAAGATGTGAATATGATGAAGCTGTTTTTTAAATTATATAATCTTGATCAGTATGTTATTGCAAATACAGTAGATCTCCAGACACGATATCTTGAAATTCAGAAATATCTTGAAGAACATCCTGAAGTCGAAAACTTCGTAATTATTGATGATGCATATGAATATGATTATAAAAAACATTTTCCCGATAATTATGTTACCTGTAATCACGGATATTTTAAAAAAGAGGAATATTTGAAAGCACTGGAAATATTAAATAGAAAATAACTTTGTATATTATTTATTCAGACATATAACGAAAATACTCATTAAATATCACTGTGCAAAATAATTCATACTTGTATCAACTCTGCATTATTATTTTATATAATTATTTACTTAAATACTTCTTTTTTCGATAATTTTATTAATTATTTGGCATATTTTTTGCGATAATATATTTATAGATGAAAAAAGTTAAATTTATTAAAAATATGAACTTGTTTCAGATAGTTTTTGTTGTTATGTTTGGTATTAATTACAATTTATTCGGGGTATTATCCATAGAATATCAAACGCGGGATTTATCATCTATACAGCGGGCAAATACAGCTGGAGTTATATATCAGTTTATGTTATATGACAGCTCTACAAATGCATATTGGACACCCGGCGGCTTTACTGTAAATGTTTATACGCAGAATACTAATAATATAAATGCATATTTTGATATAGGAACACCATATACAAATAACGGTCATTGGGAAGTCTCAGTCAGACCCCTTTTTAATTGCACTGTTGCTTCCGGTTATTTTATAGGGATATCAAAAAGCGACATAGGAGACGGCGAAACTTTAACCGAAGAATATTCGATAGTTGATTTAACAAATAACGGAAATTTTGAAGTAACTTATGCACAACTTAATATTACTTACAATTCTCGTTCACCTTCTTATATAGAACAGGCAGATAGTGCTGCAAATGCTTTACAATATAAATATCAGGTAAAATATCCTGACGGCTCGGCTGAATCTGTTGCAGCAAGCAGCTATATTATAAAAGTATATTCTCCGGCAAATTCAGATGTGACTTCTTCCTTTATAATAGATACTCCTTACTATGCAGCCGGATACTGGTATTTAAATATTAGAGCTAAGATAGATACTCCTGTAACAAACGGCTATAAAATTTCCGTACAGAAAACTAATGAAGACATACTTTCGGAAAAATTATCATCCGATTCTTTTGCAAACGGCGGGCTTGGAAGTGTAAACGGTGTATTTGCTGTCAGTAACGCACATTTAAGTATTACTTACAATAGTATGTCCCCCTCTTCTGTAATTAGAGGTGATACAAACGGTATTACATACAGCTATAATATCTATTACGGAGACGGTACCACTGAAGAAATAGGAGATACAGGATATATAATAAAAATATATGATAAAAACGAAACAGATGTTACTGCCTCTTTTAGTAATATTTTGCCTGTATATTCTGCGGGGCAATGGAATGTAACAATATTTGCAAGAGATAATGCAGTTATAGACACAAATTATAAAATAGGAATATCGAAATTACCGGGAACTCTGGGTGATACACTTGACGAAGAAAAATCTACAGTTGACCTCAGCTCTGCAGGAAGTTTTTCTGTTACAGCTGCAACTCTGCATATATCTTATCTCACTATAAGCAGAACAAATATTGAGAAGTCGGATAATATCGGCACTACATATAAATACAGAATATTTTATAATAATAATATTCAGAAAACAAACGGCGACGGATACTCTGTTTTAGTAAGGGATTCTTTAAATAACGATGTAACTGCAAATTTTGTTGTATCTTCACCTGTTTATAATTCATCATCCAATGCATGGTTTGTTACTGTTCAGGCTCTTGATACAACACCTATTGCCAATAATTATAAAATAGAGATAGCCAAGGCTGCAGGAACTGACGGCGATATCCTGCCGGCAGCAGACTCGGGAACAGTAGTTTTTAATGTAATAGGTGCACAGTTAAGTATAACATACAACAGCAGGAATAATGCCGTAATATCCCGCGCTGACGGAACAGGTACTACATTTTATTATAATATATATTACCCTGACGGCACTACAGAAGAGACAAATGATACGGGTTATAGTATAACAGTATATGACAGTAATACAAATAATATAAGTTCTTATTTTACAATAACATCGCCGACATATACTGCAGGTCAGTGGAATGTTAATTTAACAGCACATAAAGATGCACCTATTGGAACAGGTTGTTTTATAGGCATTTCAAAGTCAGCAGGCGGGGAAGGTGATACTCTTTCAGAAGAATATTCCACAATTGACCTTGGCAGTGCTGGTAACTTTTCCGTTACAAATGCTCAATTATCCGTAAATTATATTTCACAATCAGTTACAAATATTCAGCAGTCAGACGGAACAGGTATAACTTATTATTTTAGAATTTATTATCCGGATGGAGTTACACAGGAATCAAATGCAAATTACTCTGTAACAGTTTATAATTCCTTATCAGCTGATGTAACTTCAAATTTTACAGTCTCTTCCCCGGTATATGCCTCGGGACAGTGGAGTGTTAATATTCAGGCATCTGTTAATACACCGGTTGAAAATAATTATAAAATAGGAATAAGTAAATCAAGTAATGATTATTTAAACGAAGAGTTATCAACTGCAGGGGATTTGCCTCTCGGTTCTTTTAATGTTGTAAATGCAGATTTATTAATAACATATACAGGCCGAACTCCTGCTGTTATTTCAAAAGGCGACAGTACAGGAGTTGATTATTATTTTAATATGTATTATCCTGACGGCACAACAGTTTTTACAAATGATACAGGCTCTTTCTCAGTTATTGTATATGATAATACTGTTACAGATGTAACTACAAACTTTACAGTAGGAGCAGTAGTCTGGGAATCCAATCATTATAAGGTGAATATACAGGCAGGATTAAATACGCCTGTGGCAAACGGATATAGTATAGGTATTTCAAAGACAGCAGGCACTACAGGTGATACTCTAACAGAAGAGTTGTCAACTGTTGATCTTGGTGCAGCAGGCACTTTTGATGTTGCTAATGCTGTTTTATCTATTACATACTCATCAAGGACTCCTTCACAAATAGAGCAGGCAGATGGAGTTGGAGTAATGTATTATTATAATGTTTATCTGCCGGATTTAAGTGAAGAGACAAATGATGCAGGCTATGTTGTAACAGTATATGATTCTTCAACAAATAATGTTAATGCAAACTTTAATATAGGAACACCTGTTTATACCAATGGTAAATGGCAGGTGCAGATTCAGAGTTATGCAACCACGCCTGTTGCAGCAGGATATTTTATAAGTGTACAGAAAACAGGTGGAGACGGTGATCTTGCAGAGGAATATTCAATTGTTGATCTTGGTACAACAAACGGTTCTTTTAGTGTTACAAATACAACTCTTTCAATAACATATCTATCCCGTACTCCTGCATCATTTGAAAAATTAGACGGCACAGGTGTTACATATTATTATAGGGTATATTATAAAGATGGAGTAACAGAAGAAACCGCAGATGCTGCTGCTTATAATGTGAGAGTTTTTAATTTATCCAACAATGATGTATCGTCTCTCTTTAATATAGGAGCACCTGTATATTCAGCAGGACAATGGAATGTAAATATACAGTCTTTGTTGAATACAACCGTTGCTACAGGATATTATGTTGAAATTTCAAAAACATCAGGAACTGACGGAGATATTTTAAATAGTGAAACGTCTATTACGGATTTAATGCCTGACGGTAAATTTGAAGTAACAAGTGCAACTTTAAGTATAACATATTTATCGAGAACAGTTGATAAATTTTACAGACTTGACGGCACAGGAACAACTTTTGCATATAGGATATATTATCCTGACAGTGTTACAGAAGCAACTAATGACAGTTCTAATTATATTATAAAAGTTTATAACAGCAGTGCTGTTGATGTTTCTACACAATTTAATATTGGAACACCTACATATTCGTCAGGCCAGTGGCAGGTTAATATTCAGGGTAAGAGCAATACTTCACCGGGTACAAATTATTACATAACAGTCTCAAAGACCAATTCGGATATTCTAACAGAGGAACCGTCATATATTGATTTAGGAGCAACAGGCAGATTTGCATTGACTGATTTAACAATTGAATTTTTATCAAGGGATGTGGCGGCTTTTCAGAGAGTTGACGGAAAAGGAACTACATTCAAATACAAAATATATTATAATTCCGGACCTTCCGAAAAAACCAACGGCGATGGATATAATGTCCGGATATATAATAGTGCAATGGCTGATGTAACTGCAAATTTTGTTGTATCTGCACCTGTATATAATTCATCAAGTAATGCATGGTTTGTCAACATACAGGCAAATCAGACAACACCGTCCGGTACAGGATACAGACTAAGTATAGAAAAAGCATTCGGAACAGACGGAAGCGGGCTTATAGAAGAGATATCAACTAATGATTTAGGGTCAGCCGGAGAATTCAGCGTTACAAATGCTCAGCTGTTTATTGAATATTTGTCAAGAACAGTATCCTCTTTTGAAAGAGCAGACGGAGTCGGAACAACTTATTATTACAGACTGCATTATCCGGATACCAATACTTTAAAAACAGGGGGAACAGGTTATATAATAAGAGTTTACGATAATGCTGCGGTAGATGTAACTGCTCAGTTTACAATTACAGGTCCCACATATAATGCAGTAACATCAAATTGGCAGGTACAGATAGAGGCTTTACCCACAGCAACATTAAATACTGATTTCTATATAAGCGTAGAAAAAACAGCAGGTGCAGACGGGGATACACTTGCTGAAGAAGATTCTACTGTTGATATGGGAACCAACGGTGTTTTTGATGTTTTTAAGGCATCATTAAATATTACTTACTTATCCCGCTCTGTTCAGTTTTTTTCAAGAGCAGACGGAGTCGGAACTACCTATTTTTACAGATTATATTATGACGATGGAATTACTGAAAAAACTGATGGAGACAGTTATTCAATAACTGTTTATGATAATAATAACAATGATGTAACAAGCAATTTTAGTATTACAGGTCCGACATATTCAGCCGGGCAGTGGCAGGTTAATATTCAGGCACTTGCAGCATCCAATATCCTTGAAGTATATGAAGATTATAGAATAGGTATATCAAAGTCGCAGGGCACAGACGGTGATATAATGACTGAAGAAATTTCTACAAATGATTTGGGAATAGTAAACGGAACTTTTGATGTTGCAAATTTGAAAATTACATATAATTCCGAATCAACAAATCAGTTCGAGCGAGCAGACGGTAACGGCATTACATTTTCGTATAATATTTATTATCCGGATATGTCGGAAGAAACTTCGGATTCAGGTGCATATAATGTAGTTGTATATAATAGTGGAGGAGCAAATGTAACAGCACAATTTAATCTCACAGGACCATCCTATAATGTTGATCATTGGGAAGTCAATATACAGGCATCCGATACAACAACAGTGGGAAACGGATTTTATATAGGTATATCAAAAAATCCCGGAGCTACAAATTCACGGCTTCTTGAAGAAATGTCTACCAATGATTTAAACACTGCGGGCAGATTTGATGTTTTAAATGCTTCTTTAAATATAACTTATTCAAATCGTTCTGTTAAAAACATTGAAAGAGCAGATGGAGTCGGAACTACATATTTTTACAGAATTTTTTATGATGATTTCGTTACTGAGGAAACAAATGATACAGGCTATTCTGTAAATGTATATGATTACAGCGGTGCTAA
>CAYQNP010000242.1:0-4867 GCA_964418785.1 uncultured Spirochaetia bacterium
TTTCATCTGTATTTACGGATATACCCATCATTGGTCCGCCGATTATAAGTTTTTTAATTTCACCTTCTACCCCGACTTCTGCAAGCAAATCCTTTACAAGAGTACCAATTTTAACCTTATAATTTCCCGGATTTTTTACAATAGGTCCTGTTACTGTTACAACTCTTTCTGTAAGCGGCTTTTTATAAAGAACAGCCTCGCGAATAGCATATACAGTTGCAACATTAGAAACAACCACTCCAATTTCAAACGGCAAAGCACCTGATGGTACTTCTTTATTCAAAACAGCTTTTATAAGCTGCTTTTCACCACCCTGTGGATATTTCTCTTTTAACGGTACAACTTTTATTTCATCCTTCTTTAAAATCTTTTTAAATTTCTTTATTACATCTTTTTTATTTAATTCAATACCAATATAAACATTAGCAACATCAAGCAATTTACGGACAATTTTAATCCCTTCTGCCAATTCTTCTGTTTTCTCAAGCATAAGTCTGTAATCTGTTGTCAGAAAAGGTTCACACTCAACTCCATTTATAATTAAGTCCGTAATTTTTTTATCTTTTGGCGGATTAAGTTTAACATCTGTAGGAAAAGTTGCTCCGCCCATACCGACTATACCGGCATCTTTTATCCTATTCAAAATCTCTTCATTTGAAAGTTCTTCCCAATTACTCTGCTCTACTTGATTTGTATTAAATTCACCTTCTGTCTTTATTACAACCGAAAGGACTCGATTATTCGTCGCAGTAGGTAATTTTTTAACATCAAGGACTTTACCCGGCACACTGGAATGAACATTTGCCGAAATCAATCCGTCTTTTTCTCCAATCAATTGTCCCTCTGTAACAATATCTCCTTTTTTAACAAGCACCTTTGCAGGTTTTCCTAAATGCTGAGACAGAGGAATTGTAACCTTTACCGGAATTGGAGCATTTTCAATAGGTTTATCTTTAGAATATTTTTTTGAATCATCAGGATGAACACCGCCAGTACTAAATGTCTTAACCTTTAATCCAATATAACGCATAGCGGTTGATATTATATAAATTATTATTTGAAAGTCAAGAAAAAAAATCTCATAGCACAAAAAAAATATATATCTTGACAATAACAAAAACCGTGCATATATAACTTAATAAAATTAAAAATAAGAGGGTTGAAAAATGTCGGAAAAGAAAACAATTAAAGAAGAAAAAAAGAAAACTCATACAGAAAAAGAAACAAAACATCAAAAAGAGCACAAAGAGAGACACAAACAAAAAATGACAGAAGAACTTACTGTGCTGAAACAAAAATTAGACGAGAGCAAAGCAGCTGCGGAAGAATATAAAAATCTTGCTCAAAGAATAAAAGCAGAGTTTGATAATTATAAAAAACGCGTAATAAAAGACAATGAAAATACAGTAAAAAGAGCAAACGAAAATCTTATAAACGACTTATTATCTGTTCTTGATTCTTTTGAACACGGATTAAAAACAGATGCTGAAATTAAAGACGAGAAATTCAAATCATTTTACAATGGAATGGAATTAGTTTATAAAAATTTTAAAGATATTCTCTCAAAATACGGATTAGAAGAAATTGAATCAGATAATGCCGAATTCAGTCCGCACATTCATGAAGCATTAATGATGGAAGAGAGCCAGGAATATGAAGTTGATACTGTTGCAGAAACTTTCCAGAAAGGATATATGCTAAATGGAAATCTGCTTCGACCGGCAAAAGTAAAAGTTTATAAAGCAGTAAAAAAAGAAGAAACTGACAAAGGAGAAGACAAATAATTATGAGTACAAAACGCGATTATTACGAAATATTAGGTGTTCAAAAAGGTGCAAGTGATGATGAAATAAAAAGAGCCTACAGAAAGCTGGCTATGAAATATCATCCGGACAAAGCTCCTGCCGACAAAAAAACAGAATATGAAGAAAAATTTAAAGAAATTTCAGAAGCCTATGCTGTTTTATCCGATAAAGAGAAACGCGCACAATATGATAGATTTGGTCATGCAGGCATTGATGGAAGATACAGCGCTGATGATATATTCAGAAATGCCGATTTCTCAAGCATATTTGAAGATTTAGGCTTTGGCGGCAGTATATTCGAAGACTTTTTCGGATTTGGCGATATATTCGGCGGCGGAAGGAGGCGCGGGTCCAGGCGTTACGGCGGCAGCAGAGGTTCTGACTTGCGTTACGATTTAACAATTGATTTCGAAGATGCTGTAAAAGGCAAAGAGATTCAAATACTTATACCTCGAAACGAAAAATGTTCTCATTGTAACGGATCAGGAATAGAACCTGGCTATACTGCTGAGACCTGCCCCCGATGTAATGGAACCGGTCAAATAAGACAATCGCAGGGATTTTTCAGTATAGCAACAACATGTCCTAATTGCGGGGGAACAGGAAAAATGAATACACATCCCTGCCATGTATGTCACGGCAGCGGCGTAACTAAAAAAGAACGCAAACTATCTGTTAAAATACCTGCAGGTGTCGAAGACGGTACAAGACTAAAAATATCCGGAGAAGGAGAAGCAGGAAGAAACGGCGGGCCGAACGGAGATTTATATATTTTTATTAATGTAAAAAAACATCCTTTCTTTGACAGAAGAGGTAATGATGTTTACTGTGAAGTCCCCATTACTATTACCCAGGCTGTTCTCGGCGGTGAAATAGAAACACCCACTATTTATAATAAAAAAGTAAAAATTAAAATTCCTGCCGGCACCCAAAGCGGAAAAATATTCAGAGTTAAAGGTATGGGATTTCAGGATGTACATACTCACAGAAAAGGCGACCAATATGTTCGAGTAAAAGTAGAAATTCCTACTAAACTCACTCCTAAACAGAAAGAACTGTTTAAAGAATTGTCAAAAACACTTGACTCTAACGAGACACCGCGTCCAAGAAGTTTTTATGAAAGCATGAAAGACTTTTTCGGATAAACTGAATGCACATTTTTTTTATAAATGATAATAATTTTATTACTGATGATACTGTAAAAATTGACGGGCAGGACTTCTCTCACATCGTAAAATCTCTCCGTTTTAAAACAGATGATAACATAACTTTATTCAACAAAAATTATCTATTCAACGGAGTAATAAAAAATATTGCATCTAAACATCTTATTGTTAAAATCCTCTCAACAAAAAAAATAAAAAGAGAGAAATTCAAAATTAATCTTTATGCAGCCCTGATCAAATTAAATAATTTTGAAGTAATAATAGAAAAAAGTGTTGAAACCGGAATCTCAAATATATTCCCTATTATAACACAATATACACAAATAAAACCGGAGTTAGTACAAAAGAAAAAAAACAGATGGGAAAAAATAATTTATGAATCTGTAAAGCAATCAAATAATTTAAACTTCCCTGAAATTAAAGAACCGCTTTTATTCACTGATGCTGTAAAATCCATATCAAATAATGCTGCAAACATTATATTCCATCCATACACAAACAATACAACTATAAAAAAATCAGACATATCATGCAGCTCTATTAATATTTTTATAGGACCTGAAGGAGGTTTTAGCAAAAGCGAAATAAACCTTGCCGAACAAAATAATTTCTATATATTAAAATTACCGTTTAATACAATCTTAAGAGCAGAAACAGCATGTATCTCTGCTATAACTTTTGTACGCAGTATTTTATATGGAATTTAGAATAATAGATGCAAATCTGAACAGATTAAATGAGGCACTACGAGTTATTGAAGATGTAAACAGATTAAAGTTGAATAATAAATCTTTAACTTCTAAAATAAAAAGAATTCGTCATTCTATTCAGAAATTTTCAAAAAAGTATTATTTTAATCTGCTTGAAAGTCGTGACACAAAAAAAGACCTCGGAAAATTTTTAAACTTTAAAAGTGAATTTAAACGAAAAGACATAAAAGATGTTCTGGCTGCAAATTTTAAAAGGATTGAAGAAAGCTGCCGGGTGCTTGAAGAGATTCTCAAAATTGATGAACCTGAATATTCTGCTATCTTTAAAGAAATAAGGTTTAAAACTTATTACATTGAAAAAAAGACCATCTTAGAAATAATAAAATCAGAAAAATAAAAAAAGCCGAATACTTATAAAAAGTATTCGGCTTTTTTTTCGTTATTTCGTTATATTGTGTTCACCTATTATTCGTCAACTACCTTATAGTCTGCATCAACAACATCTTCCTTTTTATTATCAGCAGAAGCGTTATTATCACCTGTTGACTGTTGTGAAGCATTAGCATCTCCGCCAGGTGCTGCACCGCCAGTACCCGGTTGTTGCTGCGCTCCGGCCTGGGCGCCGCTTGATTTATATACTTTTTCTGAAATCTTATACCATTTCTCGCTTAATTTCTGATATGCGGCTTTAATATCTTCAAGATTCTCTTTCGATATAACTTCGCGAGCAGATTTTATCTCATCTTCTAAAGTCTTCTTATCATCATCTGAGATTTGATCTTTTAAATCTTTAATACTCTTCTCTATCTGAAATGTTAAAGCATCAAGTTTATTCCTTTCTTCAATCATCTCTTTTCGTTTCTTATCTTCATCAGCATGCATTTCAGCTTCTTTTACCATTTTTTCAACTTCATCCTTACTTAAACCGCTGGAAGACTCAATTCTTATACTCTGCTCTTTTCCTGTTGCTTTATCTTTTGCAGATACATGTAATATACCGTTAGCATCAATATCAAAAGTAACTTCAATCTGTGGCACTCCTCTTGGAGCCGGCGGGATTCCTTCAAGTATAAATCGGCCGAGAGACCTGTTATCACTTGCCATTGGCCGCTCACCCTGTAATACATTTATCTCTACAGATGTCTGATTATCTGCCGCTGTTGAAAATATCTCTGATTTTTTAGTA
>CAYQNP010000243.1:0-4876 GCA_964418785.1 uncultured Spirochaetia bacterium
TTTTATTGTTTCTTTTGTTGAAATATTTACAGTAATTTCGAATTTTTCCCCTGATAAAACAGAACTTTTGTTTATTTTTATGCTGATTTTTTCAATAGGGTGAAGTATATGACATCCGTATATTTTCTGATTTTTATGAAAAATATAATGATTTTTCTCCATGTTTTCGGAGAACTCTAATTTTTCTATAAAGTTCAGGTATTTTTTTATAGCGACTTTTTTGTAGCCAAAATATTTTATAACACCTTTGTCTAACCATATTATTTTGTCAGAGAGAGAATATAAGAGGTTTAAATTATGAGAAACCATTATTAAAGTTGTTCCGTTTGATTTTAGTTCGAATATCTTATTAATGCATTTATTTTGAAAATATTCATCTCCTACTGCAAGTATCTCATCTATAATCAGTATATCCGGATTCAGATTAACTGCAATAGAAAACCCAAGTCTAAGGTTCATTCCTGTTGAATAATATTTGATGGGAATATTTATAAAATTTTCTAATTCGGAAAATTCTATAATAGAAGTTAATATTTTATCTGTTAAGGATTTGCTTAGTCCATAGTAAGAAGCAGTTAAATATATATTTTCAATACCGGTTAGTTCAGGATTAAATCCAACTCCTAATTCTATTAAAGAAGTTATATCTCCATTAAGTAATATTTTACCATTGTCCGGCTGCAAAATTCCACTTAGTACCTTTAATAATGTAGTCTTTCCTGAGCCGTTTATCCCTATTATCCCAATAGATTCATTTTTTTTTATTTTAATAGTTATGTTTTTTAGGGCTTCTACTCTTTTTATTTCTCGTTTTTTGAATGGATGTAACAGTATGTCCTTTATCTGTTTTGAAGTCATTATTCTGTAATTTTTACTTATATTTTCTGTTTCTATTTTATATCGCACACTTACACCTCTTCCGGGAACAAACGATAATTTTTTATATAGATAAATATTCCTATTGCAAATAATGTGATAGAATAAAATACTGCCGCACTAAGTAATTTTATATTATTCGTAGTATCTTGAAAATAAAATATATTCTGTAAAATATTTATAAAAGGAAATATCGGATTTAAATATAATAACTGCTTATATTTTGAAGGGACTATATCTGCCGGATATAATATAGGGGTAAGATAAAACCAAAATTTTAAAATTATAGAAGTCAAATAAGATATATCTCTATATTTTATATTTAAAATTGAAATAATCATTATTAAGCCGGTTAAAAATATAATAAAAAACATAACAGTAACAATGAAAACAGATATAATATACAGATTTATTGTTAAATGGATGAGGAAAAATGATAGAATTAAAAGTATTAAAACCGATATTATGTATTGAATAAAATTAATCGTTAATGGAGACAGGTAGAGTATAAAATAAGGAAAATATAATTTCTTTATTATAGGGCTGTTATCTAAAAGAATTGTACTGCCCTGGATTAGAGTGGTGGAGAAAAATTGCCATAATATTAATCCGTTAAAAAGAAAGAGAAAGTAATGATTTAATTGAAATTTCGCAAAGATAGAGAATATAATATATAAAATTATAGTTGTTGATAGTGGTTCTAATATAGACCATATAAATCCTAATATAGTATTTCTGTATTTTAATATATAATCTTTTTTTATTAGATTATATATTAGATACCTGTAATTCATTAATTTCATTATACGGTTCCGCTTTTAAATTTTTCGATTTTTTTGACAGAAGTTCTATATCGCTTTTTACCATTAGTTTAACGAGCTCAGGCAGTTCCATTTTTGGCTGCCAGTTAAGTTTTTCCCTGGCTTTTGATGCATCACCTAATAAATAGTTTACATCTGCAGGTCTGAAATATTTCTTGTTGATTTCTATATAATCTTTATAATTGGAAATTCCTATTACTTTAAATGCTTCTCTTACAAAGTCTTCTATAGAATAAGCTTTGCCGGTCGCTATAACATAATCATCCGGTTCTTCCTGCTGCAGCATCAGCCACATTGCTTCG
Organism: uncultured Spirochaetia bacterium; assembly: GCA_964418785.1. Taxonomy (GTDB): domain Bacteria; phylum Spirochaetota; class JAHITG01; order JAHITG01; family CAYQNP01; genus CAYQNP01. Next base: position 2,000 of record CAYQNP010000243.1, read on the forward strand.
ACATAATCTCCGGCAAAGCCCCAATCGCGTTTTGCCTGAAGGTTTCCAAGTTCTATTTTATCTGCCAGGCCTAAATAAATTTTTGCTACATTGTAGCTTATTTTCCTCGTAACAAATTCAAGCCCCCTTCGTGGAGATTCATGATTAAATAGAATTCCGGAACATAAAAACATATTATAACTTTTCCTGTAATTCTGAACTGCAAGATGTGAGAATAATTTTGAAATTCCGTAAATGCTTTGCGGATTATATGGAGAAGATTCGTTCTGCGGCGGCGGTGTATTCCCGAATATTTCACTTGTGCTGGCTTGATACATCTTTATCTTAGGATTGATGGTTTTTATTGCATCTAATAACTTTAAAACCCCCATTGAATTTATTTCGGAAGTATTAATAGGCTGATTCCATGATAAGTGTACAAAAGACTGAGCTCCTAAATTATATATTTCATCCGGAGCGGCTGTTACTATTGCTTTTATTAATGATGTCTGATCTACTAAATCACCATAAATTAAATTTATTTTATCTTTAATATTTTCTATTCGGTTCAGATTGTAATAACTGTTTCGGCGTATTAATCCGTATACTGTATACTCTTTTTTCAGCAAAAATTCTGCTAAATATGAGCCGTCTTGTCCTGTTATTCCTATTATTAATGCGCTTTTCTTTTTCATGGCTTTCCTCCAAAAAATTATATACTATTATTATAATAAATTTAAAATAATTGTCAATATAAATATTTGTAAAATATCGATACACTTTTTTCTTGACTTTTTTTTATTATCTGTTAAATTGCTTTACTATGAGTGTTATAAATAAATATGATTATATTAAACTTGATATACTTGAGAAATATAAGATTGAAAAAAATAGCGGGATGAAAAAACTTCCTACTGTCCGCGAATTGATGCAAATCTACAATGTAAGTTATTCTACAATTAGCAGAGTTTTGCTGGATCTTGAAAATGAAAATAAAATAGTAAGAAAACACGGTAAGGGTATATTTATTAATGAAGTTAAAGAAAAAAGAATAATTGTTCTTGCTCTTCCTTTATTTCAGCGAATAGATTATTTTATCTGGGGTATAATTCAAGGTGTTATGCAGAAAAGTGGAGAAATGGAATTTACAACTATAATATTAAATTCTAATGTGAGACTTTCTCGAAATTTAAAAAAACTTATATCTCAGGATATTTCCGGCGTGATTTTTTTCCCCAGCGATAACAATGATATTGCCAGAGAATATTCGGATTTTTTTATTAATAATAAAATAAATTTTGTCTTTCTTGATAGATATATACAGGATAATATTGTAAGAGTTGTAAATAATCATTATAATGTAATGGTTAAATTAGGGAAATATATCGTTAAGAAAAATTTTAAAAGAGTATATTTTGTTTATGCCAATAGACCTCAATTAAAGCTTACAACTGTTAAAGATAAAATTAACGGCATTAGAGACGGAATCGGTGAAGCTGTAAAATTTAGAGCTGTTACGATATATACATTTTATAACTTTGCTGTGAAAATAAATCCTAATAATGTATTTATCGCTGTAAACGATGATTTTTTAATGTTTGAAATTATAGATTTTTTTAAAAGAAACAGTAAAGACATTATTAATATATCTGGATATGGTAATCTTTTTCCTCATAATTATATAACTGTTGACCAGAATTCCAGACAATTGGGGATAAAATCTGTTGAAGTGCTATATAATATAATGCAGAAAAATAAAACTAATAAACTTGAGTATAAAATAGATTGTTCTCTTATTAGAGCTTGATGTTTAATTTTTGAGTTTTATTATGCTTTAGAATTTTAAATATTAAATCACCCCGCTGTTAAATAAATATATTGACATTATTTTTAGAAGATTTATATTCTTATGATATATTAAAAATATTTACTACCGGATAAAATTCATGGAGGCATTGGTATGCAGGAATTTTTTAATAAAATAAGTAAAGAAAATCTTGATAAAATAGTTGAATCAATTCAAAAGGTGATAAGGATAAAGGGTTTTTCCGGGTCTGAAAAAAACAGAATAAAATATATGATAAAACTTGCCAGGAAACTAAAATACACCAGAGTTTATACTGACAGATACGGGAATTTAATAGCAGAGATGAAATTTGGCACAGGGAAAGGTCCCAGAATAATATTTTCCGGGCATACCGATGTAGTTGGAGCCAATCCGGAAGAATGGGATAAAGACACACAGCCGTTCAGCGGAACAATAAAAGATAATAAAATTTACGGTCGCGGTGCTTCTGATATGTTAGGTGCTGACATTGCTATGTTATATGCTGTTGGATTAATGAAAAAGAATAATGCAAACAGTTTAAATGGAACAGCATATTTTGTAGGCAGTGTTGTTGAAGAGTTTTTTGAAGGTGTTGCTTTTTTAGAAGTATTAAAAAGTATACAGCCTGATTATATAGTGATAGGCGAATCAACCGGTGGAAAATTAAATATTGGACAGAGGGGAAGACTTGAACTGGAGATAACAGCCTTTGGTATATCAAAGCATTCTGCAAAAGGAAAAACAGTATATAATGCAATAGAACAGGCGGCTGAAGTCGTAAAAATAATAGAAGAGAAATTTGAGGAAACAGAGGATGAACTTCTCGGAAAGCGTATAGTTGTTCCTACAGATATAAAGATTCCTGTCGGCGGTGGCGGTGGTCTTGATGGTCGTGGCGGTAATTCTACTGTGCCTAATAAAGTTATTATAAATTATGATATGCGTACTCTTGTTCAGGATACAGAAGAAAGTGTTATTAATATGATGAATAATTTGTTTAAAGGTATGCAGGATAAGTATGAAAGTAAGTATAGTAATTACAGACTGCCGGAAGTTAAATTTGCATCTGA
>CAYQNP010000244.1:0-10285 GCA_964418785.1 uncultured Spirochaetia bacterium
AGTGTATGGAGTAGAGAGCATCAATTGAAAGTTTTTGCAGAGTATTTTAAGAAGATAGGTTTTAGAATTGAACATAAAAATGAAATTTTAATCGATATGGCAAACTACAATGAAAATAAATTTCCTGATAGAAAACCAAAATTATGTAATCCATATACTAAAAAAAGAAATAAGGAAAAATCACGCCATCCCGAAGAAATGTCGGAAAAACTACCTGATGTTTTAAAAGGAAAACATTTTAATACCTATTGGGAAATTTGTTTAGAATTAGGCTGTGATCAAGGGGTTAATGAATAAAATGGTATATAAACAAGAAAAATTAATGTATCCAGATGTGGCTGTGTGGTTTGAAAATCTTTTATCGATAAAATATAAAAAAGCAGAAATTCAAGTAGTTATATCTGCCAATGAATATTTATCGTCAATTATTCAAAGAAATAAATATAATGATTACTTTCCTTTATTTCATACTTATTTAATACAGGTAGATATAGTTGGTTTTATAAAAATAAAAAATATGATAAAAATAGGATTTGTTGAATGCAAACTAAATAGTATAAATTTAAAGGATATTTCACAATTAATTGGATATAGCAAGGTAGTCATACCTGAATATTCAATAATTATTTCTCCCAAAGGTATAGGCACAGCTATAAATTCTTTAATAAAAGTATATCGAAGATATGATATTTTAGAATACTCAAAAGAAAAAAGGATAAAAATTGCGCAATGGGATATAGATAAAAAAGAAATACTTACTGAAACCATTTTGCCACCTGGCGATTTCACTTAAAAGTTTCTAACTGAGGCAAGGAGAAGGAGACCGCATCCGTGTGGTCTCCAATAGTATATCTACCACAAGTTGTGGAAGACAGCCTAAGGCTGGCTGAAACCCGAGCACCCATACTTGCGGTGTCTTGTGCAGAGCCTTGCGACAAAAGGCAAGGAAATATCTTTGTTACGAGTGATTTTAATTCAAAAAGAAAAGTAGGCTTTTACATTAAAGTTTCTACCGAAAGACAGGCAAAAGTAAAAGAAGGCTCTCTTAAAAATCAAAAGCAAATGCTCCTTGCCGAATTAAATAAAAGAAAATGATATAAAAAACTCAGATAATATATATATATCAAATGCAATAATAGGATTTAAAGAAGCCAAAATAATTTTAAATTAAAAAAATAGTTGAAAAATAATATTTAATACTTATTATTCCAGCAATGAGGATTGAAAAAGATTATATAGGCGAGGCAGAAATTGAAGATAATGCATATTACGGCATTAACACTTTTAGGGCATACAACAATTTCAAAATAAATTACAGAAAAGTTCATCCTGAATTAATCCGGGCTCTGGCAATAGTAAAAAAAGCAGCAGCATTAACAAATAAAGATTTAAACTATCTTGAAGAAAAAAAAGCTTTTGCCATAATACAGGCGTGTGATGAAATTATAAACGGCAAATTCAACGCACAATTTATAGTTGATGCATTACAGGGCGGAGCCGGGACTTCATTTAATATGAATATGAACGAGGTTATTGCAAATAGAGCCATAGAGATTCTCGGTTATAAAAAAGGCAATTACAATATAGTACATCCGATAGAAGATGTAAATCTTCACCAATCTACCAATGATGTATTCCCGACATCAGTTAAAATAGCTGCCATATATCTTCTAAGAGATCTGGCTGATTCAATAACAGAACTTCAACGAGAACTGCAGAAGAAAGAAAAAGAATTTTTTAAATATACAAAATTAGGCAGAACAGAATTACAGGATGCAGTTCCAATAACATTAGGCAGTGAATTTGGAGCATATAGTGAAGCAATAGCCCGGGACAGATGGAGAGTATTTAAGAGTGAAGAACGATTAAGAGTTGTAAATATAGGAGGAACAGCAATAGGCACAGGCACAGCAGCGCCTAAAAAGTATATTTTTCTTGTTATAGAAAAACTTAGAGAAATAACAGGACTGGGGATTGCCAGAGCGGAAAATTTAATTGATGCAACTCAAAACCAGGACGCTTTAATAGAAGTATCAGGCATTCTAAAAGCACATTCAAGTAATCTGTTTAAAATAGCCAATGATTTAAGACTGCTTTCATCCGGGCCAACAGCGGGACTTGCAGAAATAAATCTACCGCCTATGCAGAGCGGTTCTTCCATTATGCCGGCAAAATTTAATCCTGTTATACCGGAATTTATCCAGCAAATATCAATAAAAACTATAGCAAATGATTATATTATTACTGATGCAGTAAAAAATTCAAACCTGGAATTATCCCAATTTTTGCCTCTGGCTGCTGATAGTTTAATAGAAACTTTAAAACTATTGATAGCTGCAAACAAAATATTTAAGGAAAAATGTATAAAAGATATAACTCCCAATGAACATAAATTAAAAGAAAATATTGAAAACAGTTTTGAAATTATAACCCTTTTTATACCATATATAGGCTATGATAAAGCAGGAGAAATTGTAAAAAAATCGCTCAAACAAAATAAAACAGTAAAAGATATATTAATAGAAGAGAAGATATTAAGTCCGGAGAAAATAAACGAGATATTAAGTCCGGAAAATATTACTGCATTAGGATATAGAGATGGATAAAACACCCAAAGGATTAAGACTGCAAATTGCCATACTCGGCAGAAGAAATGTCGGGAAATCATCTATATTAAATAAACTTACAAATCAGAATGTATCTGTAGTTTCCGAGTATGCAGGAACAACAACAGACCCGGTAGAAAAGCCAATGGAATTACTGCCGTTCGGACCGGTATTATTCATAGACACTGCTGGCATTGACGATGTAGGTGCTCTGGGTGAATTACGAATAAAAAAAACTGAAGAAATAATCGAACGAGCAGATATAGCGCTGCTAATAACCACTCCTGATGAATGGTCTGATTACGAAAAAAGATTAGTTGAAGTATTGAACAACAAGAAAGTGCCAATAATAATTGTTATAAACAAAACAGACTACATAAAGCCTGTTCCTGAAATTTTAGAGAATATAAAGAAAAATTTTGATTATGTTGAAACATCTGCAAAAACAGGGGAAGGCATAGAAAAATTAAAACAGCTTATTATAAAGAAAGCGCCGGAATCCATAATAAACAATCCTCCTTTAGTAGGGGATTTAATACCTGCAGGCGGACTTGTGCTTCTGGTAGTTCCAATAGACCTTGAAGCACCTAAAGGAAGATTAATATTGCCGCAAGTACAGGTAATGCGTGATGTACTCGACAATGACGGCTATTGTATGATTGTAAAAGAACGAGAACTTCCTGATGCTCTGGAAAGGCTCAACCGCAAGCCGGATCTTGTAATATGTGATTCGCAAGTGGTGTTGAAAGTAAGCGGCTATACTCCGCCGGATATTCCACTAACAACTTTTTCAATTTTATTCGCAAGATTTAAAGGGGATTTACTTGAATTGGTAAAAGGAGTAAAGACACTGGAAAAACTTCCAAACGGTGCAAATATACTTATAGCAGAAGCATGCACACATCGTTCTATTGCAGATGATATTGGAGAAGTTAAAATTCCGCGCTGGATTAGACAATATACAGGGAAAAGTTTTAATTTTGAAGTGCAATCCGGTTATGATTTTCCCGACAATGTTTCAAAATATGATTTAATAATACATTGCGGAAGCTGTATGCTTAACAGAAAATTAACTCTAAATAGAATATTTAATGCAAAACATGCAAATGTACCAATTACAAATTACGGGGTAACCATATCATATGTACATGGAGTTCTTGAACGAGTAATAAAACCCTTTCCTGTTGTATATGAAGAATTTATAAATAAAGGAGGATAATATGAAAAAATTTAGATTTTTATTTACAATCTTATTTTTAACTAATTGTTTTTTTCTCACAGCAAAAGAAAACACATCGGATAGATTTATAAACATCGGCACAGGTTTTCTATTGACCTCTTCAGAGTTTCAGACGCCATTTAAACGCTTTTCAGATAATAAAGGAGACTTTTTCCGGATGCCGTCAAATACATGGAACGATTATACTTATTTTATATATTCAAGAGATAAGGTATGGAAATACGGACTCAGGATAGGATGGGGTATAGAGTTCAATTTAGGCGGAAGCGGGGATTTTAAAATTGACAGCATAAAAGTAGACCAGGACACAGATTTAGGAAAAGCATACGGCGGGGATTTTTATGCGATCTATAACAGTTATCACTTCCCGCTGTATCTTACTATATTTTATCCTGTTTTAAACATAAATAATAAATTCGAAATACTGTTAGGCGGCAGCGGCGGAGCTGTACAGGGAATTTTTACTTATAATGAACTTGTTTCAGAAAATAGAAGTTCTGTAGAAGAAGCAGCTGAAAAATCTTTTTTTACATTTAATTATATGGCTCAAATAAACTTTTTAATAAAATTCCAGATTATTTCTTCAATAGAACCTATGTTTATATCTGTTGTTTACAGATTCACTGAAAATCCTATTTTAACCAACGATTTTCTTGCCAACGGAGAAATAAGCAGAAGAATACAATTCCAGGCAGATGGATTAATGCTTGCAATAGGGTTTAGATATAAATAGAAGGGACGGTGCAATACTTTATTAACTTTTTTTTAGTGAAAGTGATTATATTTGCAATACCAAGACTGAAGACTCAACTACAAACATATTAGATTAATGTTTATTTTCCTATCTATTTTTAATTCAATTAACTTTATTGTTAATAGACAGATGCTTATTAACCACATTATACATACTAAATTTTATAAATTCATAAAAGCATTACCTGCCCCGCCGGAAACAATCTATTGGCTTATTAACAAAAAAAATTGACAGGCGCATCTTGACAAATAGAGTTCAGTTATTATATAATGGTAAAATTTTGTAAAAACATTAATATTTTAAGGAGGTAAAGATGGCTGTTAATATTCAACCAATTGATGATAGAGTTCTGGTAAAACAGGTAGAAGAGGAAGAGGAAAAAGTTGGAAGCATTTATATCCCTGATACTGCAAAAGAAAGACCTCAAATGGGAGAAATTATTGCTATAGGAACTGATGAAGACATTAAAGAACTTTTTAAAATCGGTGATAAAGTAGTATACGCTAAATACGGTGGTACAGAAATTAAATACAAAGGCGAAGAATATATAATACTTCAAAGAAGCGATATACTTGCAAAAGTAACAGAATAAAGAATCTATAAAGTTATTTTATATAATAATTCCCCCAAAAAGAGGAGCAGTGCTCCTCTTTTTTTTTCTAAGAATAATACAAATAAAGCATTTATTTTATAAGAAGTGTTGACTTATAAAAATAAATAAGTATTCTATAATTAAATTAATAAAAGAGGAGGAGTTATATGTTAAAGGATAAAATGGTCGATGCATTAAATCAGCAAATAAATGAAGAGATGTATTCAGCATATTTATATATGGCAATGTCTGCATATTTTGATTCATTAGGTTTAAAAGGGTTTGCAAACTGGATGATGGTTCAATATAATGAAGAAATGGATCATGCAATGAAAATATATCATTATTTACAGGCACAGGGAGCAGAAATTAAATTAAAGGCAATAGCAGAGCCTCAACAAAAATGGGATTCGCCGTTAGATGCTTTTAAAGCAACTTTAAAACACGAACAGCATATAACAGAGTGTATAAATAATCTTGTTGACATTGCAGAAGAATTAAAAGACAGAGCTACCTACAATTTTTTACAATGGTATATAGACGAACAGGTAGAAGAAGAGGAAAATGACAGAGAAATAATAGACAAACTCGAATTAATAGGTGACAGCAAAAACGGACTCTTTTTACTTGATAAAGAATTAAGCAGCCGAACATATACACCGCTTACAGCAGAAAAATAGAATAATAAAATCAGGCAGTTAGTTTAAATACTGACTGCCATCTGAGCTTTTTATAATGTAAAACTTCTAAAATTTACAAATAGGGGCTTACCTTTTTCTATTACAATTTTTTCAGGAAAAGATGATACAAAAGCATTTCGATTATGCATAAACTCTATATTCAGATTATATTCTCCCGGTTCAAGAAATACTCTTTTTATCTGGAAATTAGAAGGCAACAAATGCCAGCATCTTAAATCCGGTTTTACGGATGCAGCAACTATTCCGCCGGCACTTGCACCAATAATAAATCTGCCGAGACTTCCTACAAGTACATTATTGCCGGAAGCTTTTTCTGCTCGCTTGCTCGCCTCATTAGCTGCTATGGCTGCTATAACTATTTTTGTTGCTATTGAAGTAATATTTTTTGCTACATATTTTGAATAATTTTCATTAAAATTTTTTATTGCTGTCATAGAGTAATCGGTTACCACTCTTGTTTTCCCTATATTTTTACTGTTTAAAAACAGATTAATGGGATGCTCACCCTGTAAGTCTCTTTTTTTATAAACAGGAATAGGATTTTCCGCTGTTCCAAGCATAGCTATAACAGAAGAAGTAGAAATTGCAGCTCCTTTTGAATGAAGCGCTATTGTAATTGCTGCTCTTAATGCTTTTGCAAACATTCTATCATCAAGCAGTCTGCCCCGTGATACCTTTATTGCTGCTTTTCCTGCTTCGTGTATTACTATAAGTTCACCCATATTCGTATTATAAGATACCCTTTTCAAATTGTTATCATAACACTCAATATATTTTTCTCCTGTTTTATATTTCTTTATATCTTCGTCATCTCCTGCTTTTACTGCCAATACAAACTTGTCTCCCAGTATTTCTTTATAGCCTGGATCTATCATACTTATATTTTTATATTCTACTCTTGCAGAATTATACTCCTGAAAATATTCGGACAATACAGCATTAAGATACCTTGCAGCTACATTCTGTTTATATTTTCCTTCAGTATATTTCATTACTTTTAAATCATAATTTAGCTTTTTAAAATAAATACGGGCTTTTCTGTAATCCCCCAGCATAATATAATTCAGAGCAATATAAAACTTAATCAATACTCTTTCAAAATTTTCACCGCGAAAATTTTTCTCTCTATCACTTAAGAAAAAACTTAATGCCTGTTTTGAAATACTTATTTTTATTCTCTCTGCAATTTCATCAGCCTGCTTAAACACAACATTACTCTTTTTATAATCCCCTTTAGTATGAAAAATAACACCTGCTTCCATTAAATATAATAATCTGTCTTTAGCGGCTGAATCTTTATACAAGCCTCTGACATCATCTATTGCATTAACATAATCTCCCGAATAAAAATATTTTTCGCTTTTTTCAAGTTTATCCTTATAACTGGCAGAACACCCGAAAAAGAAGGGAAGTATAATAGATACAATAATTAAAGACCTGTAAAATTTCATTTTACCAGCCTACACCTCCTGAAGACACAGCCTTCTTTCTGTATTTCACCCTATCACTCCATTTTACTAACTGAGTAGTAACTTCCCGCAATTCAATATTAATAACCTGTTCTACAATTTTATCACCGCCGGAACTATATATATTTTCATCAATATCTGTTTTAATAAAATAATTCGGGCTTTTCATTTTTCCTATTGAAAGCTCGTTTTCAGTCAGACCTGTCATACTAAATTCAATCTCTTTCAAAGACTGTTTTCTGTTTTCTGTTCTTACTGTATATATCTTATGTTTAAGAAGTTCGTCAACAAGAGTATTATCGAAAACTTTCACAGGAATATCTTCCGAAGTATTATTTTTCGTAGGCAAAAGCGCCACGAAAATACCGTCTTTATTGGGATTCTTTTTAAAATATTCGGCAATACTGTTTGCCAGCCTTTTAGCAGACTTTTCAAGTTCATACGGCGTTAATTCGCCTGAATCTGCAACCATATCTTCTGCAAAATCAAGTCTTTTAGGCGTACTGCTGCAGCCGGTTAAAAAATACATCAATGAAAATATTATTATTGATTTTAACAATATACTTTTCATAAGCACCCTCCTTTTATCCGCTTTAATGTATCAATAAAATTTTTACTTCATCTGCATAATTTTGCAATTTTTCCAGTCAGCATACTCTTCAGAATGAGTAAACAACAGAATTTGATTCTGCTCTGCTATCTTATATAATAACTCTTTTATTATTTTCAACCGATTTTTATCAAAATTAACAAAAGGATCATCTAAAATTAAAGGAAGATATGAGACATTATTTATTTCTTTAACAAGAGAAATTCTAACAGCAAAAAACAACTGTTCTTCTGTTCCGCAGCTTAGAGTATTATCTTCTGCTGCATTTATCTTGACGCCTTTATAATTTATAAAAGGATTAAAATCATCATCAAGAAAAACCTTATCATATTTATTATTAGTTATTGCTTTAAAAAATTCTGTTATAGATGCAGAAACTCTGTCTATATGTTTTTCCTGATACTCCTTAATTGCTTCGTCAAGTTTTGTTACAGCAAGAGCAAAAACATCTCTGTTAAATTTTAAATTTTCAAGGGCTTCTTCGATATCTTCTATTTTATATTCTATGGATGCCAGGCTTTCTTCATCTGTTACTAATTCTGAAAGTTGATTTTTTATATCAAAGATATTCTCTTCAAGTTCTTTCTTTTTTATATTTAACTCATCTATTTCCTGTTTTAATTTTGAAGTATACTCTACACTTTTTTCAAACTCTTCTTCTACTTTTTTTAACCCGACATTTTCTTTTTCAAGAGTCATTAATCTTGAAACAATTTCGTTCAATTCTGAAATAAATTTATTCTTCTCTTCCTCTAATTTTTCATAATCTTCAAGCATTTCAAGATTTGATTTTAATTTTTCCACATCAGCCATTACTTCTTTATATGCTCTATATTTCCCTAAAAAATCAGGTTCATCAATAATACTTTTAACATCTTCCAATCTCTGGTTTAGAATATGAAGTTGTTCTTTTACCCTGTTAAATTCATTTTCTGCAGTCATATATCTTGTATTATACTTTATTTTTTCCCGGGTTCTTTTAACTAAAACCATAATAGTGTAAATTAAAGACAACAGAAAAACTCCGCCGCCGATGTAAAAAAACAGTTTATCCTTAAATTTGAATCCAAGGACTGATATCAAAGCGGAAAACATAAAAAGATTTATAGATAATATAATACTCCCTTTTATTGACGGCAAACTTTCATGTTTAATAATTTCAAAAGAACCTTCTTTTTCTTTTAACTCTTTTTTTGATTCTATCAGAAGATTATAATCTCTTATATTCTCTTCACTAATTTTATCATAATTAACATAAAGTTTTTCAATTAAATTATTTTTTGCTTCTAATTCTCTATTTATGTTTTCAATTTTTTGCAAATTTTCATTCACATTATTAATTTTTTCATTTATGTATTTTTTTTCTTTAAGCAGCTGAATATAACTGTTTATATTTTCATACTCTTTAACTTTAGAATCTATTTTAGTTTTAACTTCTTCAAACTCTTTCTGTAATATTTCAAGTTTATTTTCAAGTTCCGAAGCCTTTATAAAGTTTTCCTGAAGTTTGCTTTTTCTTCCTTCAAGTTCTCTTAATTCATTTTCTTTTTCTTCTATTATTCTGTTTTTATTTTTATTTTTAACAAATGACCAGCGGCTTTCTTTAGTCAAGTTAAAATACTCATACAACCATTTATCCAGTATAACTTTATAATTAGAGCCTGTTGCGCCTGTAATTATACTTTGAATCTCAGAGGTTATATTTGCTTCAATAGATTTTTGAAGAACAACATTTGTGTTATAAAATACTTCTTTATTTCCGAAACCTATTATTTTTTTTAAGATATTAAAATATTTTTCTTTTTCTTCAGTTCTTCCGCCGGGCGCAGCATGCCCATTAAATAACTCTTCTTTATTCTCTTTTAATATCACTTTATTGGTTTCAAACTCTCTGTAAATGTAATAACTGTTATTGTTTATATTAAAATATATTTCTCCGTCATACTTGTCTTTTGAAATATTCCAGGGTCTGTATTTTTCCCATTCGTTTTTCTTTAATCCGAAAATAACAGCAAGAATCCCTTTTATTAATGTACTTTTTCCACTTTCATTTGGTCCTATAAAAATATTAATTTTTTCATCCAGTTTTAAATCATAAGCATCAGAAAAAATACCAAATCCGTTTAATCTTATTTTCTTAATTTTCATAAATCTTTTACAAACTCTATTAAACCTAAATTGATGGCTTTATTTATAATCTCTTTTTCTTTTTCCGAACTATTATTATACGCTTCCAGTAACTTTTTAAAATATAATCCTCGTACTGTTTCTTCTTCTTTTAATTGATTTACCTTAGATGTATCAACATATTTA
>CAYQNP010000245.1:0-7312 GCA_964418785.1 uncultured Spirochaetia bacterium
CAGGTGTGGGTGTTAATTCAAAATCTGTTATTCACGGATATAATTCTATAACAGGTTTGAGAAATTATGTAAAACTTGAAGTTAATAAAAATACAAATATTTCAGCTGTTTCTGTTGTAGACGGTGCTTCTAATATTGAAGCTTTGAGTTTTAAACTCTCTGCTTCTGAATATGAAAATATCCGTGTGCCGTCAATTATGGTTCAGAATATTAAAAATGCTTCAGAAGTATCTAATCTCAGTTTAATTATCGATGTAAACAATAATGGCTCTTTTGATACAAATGATACTGTTTATGACGCTAATAATACTTTATTTACTCAGGCTGGTAATTATTACGCTTTATTTACTAACTCAACCTTTACTCTTTTAACTAACTCTGTAACAAATATGATTGTATTATATAATTTTATTAGTGATATTTCTCCTACAACGCAGTATCAGTGCAGACTGCTTGGTAATTGGATAACTGCAACAGGTGTGAATACAGGAAAAAGTATTTATGTTACTTCTGTAAGTGCTGTCACAGGAATAGTAATAACTTCTGCTTTTGGTGAAATTGCTTTTAGCGAAGGAACTGCCAATGATACTGCTATTAAAGATGGAAGCCTTGTAACTGAAAATGATCCTGATATAGAGATATTACAGTTTAGAACTATTGTACCTGATATCGAAAGTATAAACATTCACTGGATAGAAATTTCTAATGCAGGACTTGCTCCTGATAGTGCTATTACTAATATTCAATTGATTAAAGATAATAATAATGACGGCACAAATAATACAGGCGATGTTGTTCTATCTTCCGGTGTGTTCTCGAATAGTAAATTGAGATTTATGTGTGATATTACTAATATCCTCGGCTCTACTAATAATTATATTATATTATATAAATTGGCAACTCCTGTTTCAAACGGATTCACTTTCAGAGTGGCAGTAGTTGATTCTTCAAATACAGGTATATCTTCAGGAATGAATATTAATGCAACCGGGTTGCCGGTCATCGGAAATACTATGCAGAAAGGTCAAAACTCTGCAATAATATGGAGAACCAATGGCGGTATTGTTAAATATACTGCTCCTAATGTAACTCTTGAAATACATATCCCGCCGAATGCTATTCCTGTAAAAGATTATGCTATAATCGTAATAGAATATATTAATACTGCTACTTCAATGATAAATACTGCTAATTCAAAATTACCTTCAAATATTATACGTATCCCGGGAGCTGTATTTCAAATCACTGCGTATAATAAAGATGGAACAACTATTATGGGTGATACAACTGGCGATGGTAAGCAAAATTTATTGTTTGACGGTGATGTTACTCTTGTTTTTAAAGATTTTAACGGCTTAAAAAATATTAATAATAAAGATATAACAGTTAAAAAATTGAGAGTATTTAATTTGAATGAAAATAAATCTGAATGGGAAGTAGTGCCTAATTCTTCTTATCAAAGTAATTTTACTCAGGTTGTTGCACATATTCGTCATTTCTCCTATTATACAATAAATGAAGTAAGCCCGACTGAAGTTCTCGGAAATATTTTCTGTTATCCTAATCCTTTCTCACCATTTAAAGAAATGGGAGTCGTTAAAGTACAGTATGAATTAACAGAAGACGCAGATATTGATATTAGAATTTTTAACCTCGTAGGCGACCTTGTTTATGAGCAGCATTATAACAGGGGTATACCCGGTATAAGTGAAGGCGGTTATGGAAGACTTGAATGGGAATGGGACGGGAAAAACAGTGATGGAAGATATGTTGCGGACGGAGGATATGTTTTGCAAATTAGAGCAACTACAACAAGCGGAAAAGTTATAAATAAATATGTTAAAATTCTTGTTATTAAAGATAGGTGATGTTATGAGTAGAAAATATATGTTTTTGATTTTATCTGTTTTTCTTTATGCTTACGGTTATGCTGATAATCTTGATAATACTTTCTGTTATCCGAATCCGTTTTCACCATTTCAAAATAACGGCAAGATTCATATTCAATATAGACTTTCCAGCGACGCTGCTATAACTGTAACTATATATAATCTTATAGGGGATGTTGTTTATACTAATACCTATGAAAAAGGAATTTCAGGTATCTCTCAGGTTGGACAGGGAACTTATGAAATCCTATGGGATGGAAAAAACAGCAATGGCAGATATGTTGCTGATGGAGGTTATATACTGCAAATTAAAGCAGAAGATGGTAAAAATGTTGTTATAAAACATATAAAAATTATGGTGATAAAGGATAGGTGATTGTATGAATACAGAATACCTTAAATTAAAAATATTGATAGTTGGAATTATTTTGCTTCAATTTTCAAATACATTATATTCAGGATATGCCGGCAGTGGTGGAGAATATCTTGCAACATTTGGAACTTCCGCAAGGCCGCTTGGCATGGGTGGTGCATTTACAGGACTTGCTGATGATACTGCTGCTATGTATTTTAATCCGGCAGGACTGTCTTATGTGAATGTTAGAGAATTTTCAACTTTCTATGCTCCTATTTTCCCGGGTGAAAGTATAAGTTTCTTTTCTTTTGCTTATGCTCAGCCTATTTGGGGCTACGGCAGAGCAGGTATTAATTGGATTAATCTGTCTTCCGGAGATTATATCGGCAGAGATGCATGGGGGTATGAAACAGGTGTCTCATATTCTGAAAGTATTAATACTTTTTTGCTGTCTTATGGCTCCCCAAAATATAAAAATGTTTTAACAGGCGGCGCTAACTTGAAATTTCTTTTGCATAGTATAGACGGTTTGAGTAAAAGTTATTTCGCTTTTGGCCTTGATATTGGAGGAATGTATAAACCGTATAAGTTTTTGTCTGCTGGCTTATTTATCCAGAATATTATACCTCCAAAAATGAATTTAAGTACAACTTCGGAATATTTCCCTATAAATTTCAGATTGGGTGTTGCTGGACATTTGCTTAAAAATAAATTAAATATAACCGGGGATTTAATGATTGTTGAGCCTTTTGCTATGGATGATGCCGGAAAGGGAAGCGCACAGTTTAGATATTTCTTCGGTGCTGAGTATAATGTTCTTAAGTTTATTTCTGTGAGAGCCGGCTTTAATTATAAGGAAATTACTGCAGGCTTCGGCCTGAATTATTGGGGCTTCCTTTTTGATTATTCTTATGCTTATCATTACTCTTCTTTACTCGCTTCTAATCAGTATATCCGGGCATCTTTGCTTGTTAAAATTGATGAATTGCCTTTTTTTCAGCCTATTGTACCGCCTAAAATCCCAAGCGTTGAACATATTGTCCTTGGTACGAGAAATAAAAATCTCGCTAAAAATAAACAAATGGATCAGAATATTAATTATCTTACTCTTGACCTTTTCGATAATAATTTTTATAAAATAAATTTTTTACCTGTAGGACTGATTGTCCCTGAGTATTATGATTTTCTTAAAAATGTTGATATTAAAAAAATTAAATTTATTATCCCTGTCCAGGAATCCGGCTTTACTTTTATTTATGATGACTCAATTAAAAATTATTATAATGACGGTAAGGACATTTCTATTAGTTTTTATCTGCCGGGAACTTATATTAATATGCATGATTACAAAACTGTTGACCTGAAAAAACAGTTCGTTTTTATTAAAGAAGCTATCCTGCATTTTAATAAAATGTTTAAAGGTAAAATAAATAAATTTGAAATTGTTTATCCTGAACAATGTTTTATTGATCAGTCTATGTCTTTGTATTCTGACCTGCTTAAAAATATACTTAAATTCATTGCGGAAAATAAAATTGAAAATGTCTATATTTCTGCACCAGGATTCTTGTGTTTACTCGATTCTGATAATGTTCCTGCTGATAACGATTTGAAAACTTTCTTTAATGAATTTAAAAGAATTAAAACTATTGGGTTTAATTTTAGTTATAAAAATCCGGAAAATAAGAATCAAATTCCTGTCTTAACAAAAGTTAATGATAATTTAAGCCTGAAATTGAAAAAGATAAATTCTTATTTTAAAGACAGAGTGTTTACTGCTGATATTAATTATGATTTAAAAATTAATAAAATTAAACGGGAATATTTTTACGCTATCTGGAGTGCTAATGTTATTCATTCTTTGCTTAATTACGGATTTTATAATTTGTATTTCCCGATTAAATCACAGGCTATGACTGTAGAAGATGTTAAAACTATGAACGACCTTGTATTAGACCTTAATAGATTGTATCCCGACTTAAAAGAGACTGACCCGGAAAGATATAAGGAAATTATGTTTAATCTTGAAAAAAAATTGAGAGTGAAAACCGATGCATCCTCAGATGCTGATTATGATATAATTGATAAAAATAAAAAACATCCTGCTTTTTATACAATGGATTTGTTTAATAAATATGTTAATGAATATGTGCTCAGATCGGATAATGATTTTGTGTTAAGTAAAAACAATGAAAATACACATTTTACTTTTATATTTTTGAATAATAGAAGTGAGAAAAAAAATATAGATTTAAAACTTTTAAATGCTGCTAAGGGAGTATATAAAGTTACTAAAGTATTATATACCGGGGATTTGTTTTCTGATAAAATTGATACACCAAAAGTTGTTGAAGAATATGAGGTCAATATTATTAAAGAGTTAAAATTAAATGACAGTTTGTTGCCTACTTCTATAACTGTTCTTGATTTTAAAATGAACGAAAAATAAAGAGGGACGGAGGATGACTTTGTGTGTTTTGCAGGGGAGAATATCATTCATCACACTGTCATTTTGAACCGAGTCCGGTGAAGCAGGACGAGTGTGATAAATCTTTCAGTCAAATTGAACAGGGTAAGATTTCTCCCGTTGGTCGAAATGACAAGAGAGAAACCCGAAATGACAAAGTGTGAAAGTGAAATGACAAAAGGAAAGTACTGTCATTCCGAAGAGAGAATCCCCCTCACAATGTCATTCCGAACCGAGCGCAGCGAGCGTGAAGAATCTTCCAGCCGAATTAGATTTCTCGCATACGCTCGAAATGACAAAGGGAGAGAGAGTCGAAATGACAGAGACGAAATGACAGTATATAAAGAGTATATAAAGTATTTTGCACCGTCCCCGTGATGACTGCTGTGCTATTGGCTCATCGACAAAGATATTATATTAAATACTTGACATTATAATTTTTTTAAATATATTTTCAGTTATGATTAACAATGATTATGAAGGGTTAGTTGAACTTGTAAGTAAAATAGTAAAAGAGAAGATAGCAGAAAGTAATCTGCTTAATATTAGCAGTGGAGAATATAGTATTCCGGTAGGTGTTTCAAATCATCATATTCATGTATCACGGGAAGTGCTTGACATTTTATACGGAAAAGGTTATGAATTAACACCATTAAAAGATTTATCTCAGCCGGGGCAATATGCTGCAAAAGAGACAGTAACCATAGTTGGGCCTAAAATGAGAGCAATTCAGAATGTAAGGATATTAGGTCCGATTCGCGGTGCTACGCAGGTAGAGTTAAGTAAAACAGACGGGATTTATCTTGGAATAAATCTGCCTACTCGTATGTCAGGTGATATAAAAGGCAGTGCACCTGTTACAGTTGTTGGTCCCAGAGGAAGTGTGCATCTTAGTGAAGGTGCTATTCGGGCAATGCGACACATACATATGCACCCGACAGATGCTGATAGATTTCAGGTCAGAGATAAAGAGATTGTTGATATTGAGATTCCCGGTGAATCAGGCATAATATTAAAAAATGTTACTATTAGAGTAAATGAAGAGTACAGATTGGAATTACATATTGATACAGATGAAGGGAATGCAGCCAATATCAGTACAGGAGCTTTTTGTAAAATAATTAAATGAAAAATATTTTATAAACTTTCCATAAAAACATAATCAAGGAGAAAAGGAATTTATGCTTAAACGAAGTCATTATTGTGGAGAAATTAAAGAGAATGAGATTGGAAAAGAGATAATTGTAACAGGATGGGTACATGCATGGAGAGATCATGGGGGCGTTATTTTTATTGATTTAAGAGATGTTTCAGGCATTGTACAGATAGTATTTAATCCTGAAGTAAGTAAAGAAGCTCATGAAGTTGCAAATAAACTCCGATCCGAAGATGTTATAGCTGTAAAAGGAATAGTTGAGAAGCGTTCGGAAGAGACCATAAATCCTAAGATACCCACAGGAACAATTGAGATTAAGATTTCAGAAATAGAAATTTTAAATAAATCCTTAACTCCGCCGTTTGAAGTATCGGACGAAAGAGTTACTGTAAGTGAAGACAGAAGGCTTGAATACAGATATATTGATATGCGGCGTCAGGAATTACAGCGTAATATCAAGGCACGCCATAAACTAACTCAGGAAGTACGCAGTTTTTTAAATAAAAACAGGTTTTTTGAGATAGAAACACCTATTTTAAACAAGAGTACACCTGAAGGTGCAAGAGATTTTCTTATACCAAGCAGGGTTAATCCCGGTAAGTTTTATGCTTTACCTCAATCACCGCAGATTTATAAACAAATTCTTATGGCAGGCGGTTTTGAAAGATATTATCAAATAGCAAAATGCTTTAGAGATGAAGATTTGAGAAAAGACAGACAGCCTGAATTTACTCAGATTGACATGGAACTCTCTTTCATTGATGAAGATGATATTTATGTGCTTATAGAGGATATGTTCAAAACAGTATTAAAAAATGTATTTGATATTGATTTGAGCATACCTTTTAAAAAATATACATATAAAGAAGTAATGGATAAATATGGAGTTGACAGGCCTGATTTAAGAATACCTCTTGAATTAACAGATATAACTGACCTTGCAGAAAAGACAAATTTTAAGGTTTTTACAAATACTGTATCGAACAACGGTATAGTTAAGTGTTTAAATGTAAAAGGCGGAGCAAAGCTGTCAAGAAAGGATATAGATGATTTAACGAGTTATGTGTCTATTTTCGGCGCAAAAGGACTTGCATGGATTAAGATATCCGAAAAAGGTCCGGAATCCGTGGTGGTGAAGTTTATTCCTGAAGATGTTATGCAGGATATTTTAAAAAGGACAAATGCAGAGACAGGGGATATACTTTTCTTTGGTGCGGATACTCCGAAAATAGTAAATGATTCTCTTGGTAATTTAAGGGTTAAAGTAGCAGAAAAACTCGGAATGATTGATGAGAACAGGATGGAATTTTTATGGGTTACAAATTTCCCGTTATTTGAATATGACGAAACTGAGAAAAGATTAACTGCAATGCACCATCCGTTTACACATCCGAAATTAAGTATGGATGAAGTAGGTAGTATAGATGAATTAATAGAAGCATTAA
>CAYQNP010000246.1:0-22644 GCA_964418785.1 uncultured Spirochaetia bacterium
TGGAGATAAAGTAGGAGAAGGAATATATTTTTTATATTTTAAAGCAGGCGACTTGGAATTAAAACGAAAAATAATAGTGATAAAAAGATGATAAAAATAATTAATGTAGTATTAATAATAACGGTATTTTTAATATCAGGCTTGTTTTATAATGTGCAGGGAGAAAAAATTTTAAAGGAGACGGAATTAATTGCAGATGCGGTGGCAGGTGGGCAAGCAGAAGCGGTTACAGGTAAGAGCGGATTATATTATTTCTTATATAATCCGGCTTCAGTTTCAAAAATTAACAGTACTATGTTCGTTCTTAATCATTATGAATGGATATTTGACACTAAAGTAGATAATATAAAATTCGCAGTACCGTTAATACTTAATGAATTATCTTTGGCAGGTGAAGTTACAGGAAATTACTTTTTAGATTTAAAAGAATACACGGAAACTTCAATAAGAGAATTAAATTATCATTGTTTAATCGGGAATTTAGGAGTTGGCGGTAAAATAAAAGAATTTAATAATAATAGAGTCTCTCTAAATACAGGAATTAATATTAAAATAATAGATTATTCTATAATAAATGAAAAATTTAATGCTGCTTTAATTGATATTGGATTTTTAATTGATACAAAATTATTAGCATTAAATGATTTCGGTAGCTATAACGACAAAAACTTTTCGATTGGTTTTAGTGTTCAAAATTTACGATTGGATAAAGATTATAATTCTATGCCGTTGATAATGCGAGCCGGTATTAATTATAAATTTTTTAAATGTTTAAACGTGTCGGTAGACTATGTATTAAAGGATAAATCTTACATAAATACAGGATTGGAATATTCGTTAAAAAATATAATATATTTTCGTGTCGGATATGGATTCTTTTATGATATTATATGGATTACCGGAGGAATAGGAATTAAGTATAGATTTGCCAATAGTTATATAAGAGTGGATTATTCAATATCGCCTGTTAAAGAGTTGGGAATAAGTCATAAAATAGGATTTACATGGGCGTTTACAGGTAGAAAATCAAATATAAAAAGAGTTAAGGGAAGGAAAATTTTATATTATAAAGGTATTTATTATTTTACAAATGACAAATATAAAAAGGCTATTTCAATATGGAAAAAAATACCTGCTTCCGATATACTTTATGTTAGTGCACAAAAACGCATAAATGAAGCGAAAAAATTTTTAAAAGAGGAAAAAATGTTAAAACAAAAATTGGGCCGGATCGAAAAATTATTCCAAAAGATGGACGAAGAAAAATGAGGTTATTTATTAGTATAATGATTAGTTGTCTGTTTTTTTCTTTTCAGTCGGGATATACTCAGTCTGGGGATAAAAAAAATGATGAGGAAAAATATTTTCAGAAGGGTGTAACTTCTTATATAAAAAGAGATTACAAGATTGCGACTAAAGAATTTCTAAAAACATTAGAGATAAATTCTAATAATGAGAAAGCAAAATTATATATGAAAAAATCACATAATAAATATTGGAAATCTGCTACTCTGTTTTTTGAGGGAATAAATTATTTTACTTCCGGAGAATATGATAATGCAGAAAAAAAATTTAAAAAGTCTCTTTTGGTCAATCCGTTGAATAAACGTGCTGTTTATTATTTAAAATTATGTTATATCCCTAAAATTATTATTAAACCGAATTATAGAATATTTAGAACGAGTCTTAGCGATAATAAATTTCTAATTAATATTGATACTCATCTAACTATATCAAACTGGATTGATAGATGGGAGTTTAGAATAGTCGATTCAAATAATAAAGTTATTAAAAAGGTTACAGGAGAAGATATTCCGCCGGTTGAAATCGAGTGGAATTTAAAAGATAATAATAATGATATATGTTCGTTAAATCAAGTGAAATATTATATGCTTTTGACATCCATATATGGCAGGACCATTAAAAGTGAAATAAAAACTATAAGACTCGTAAATGATAAAATAGTCCTTAAAAAAAAATTATCATCACTTAAAGGTAGTAAGGTTATAAAATTTACAATGTCAGCAGGAGTATTATTTGATTATGATAGTGATGTCTTAAAATATACTGCAAAAGAAATGCTGATTTCCTTAATAAAATTTTTAAAGAATAATTTAAAGTATAAAGTTAAAATTTCGGGATATACTGATAATATAGGGAGTGCAAAATATAATATTGATTTGTCCCGCCGGAGGGCTTTAAGTGTAAAAAATTATCTTACCGAAAAAGGTATAAATAAGAATAGAATAAAAATTTTTGGTTATGGTAAAGCCCATCCGGTTGCGACTAATAAAACAGATAAAGGCAGGGCAAAAAATAGAAGAGTTGAATTTAAATTGGTTTTGTCTGATTAATGAATGGTATTTTAGTATATAGAGCATATGCGCTAACTTAAGTATCTATTTTATCGATATTGTTTTATAGAGCAGCACGATTTTTTTAGAAAAAAATTTATTTAACAGGATGTTTAATATGTTAAAACGAAATGTTTTTATTATTGCGGGAATTATATTATTATTTACTGCTATTAAAATTGCAACAGCAGTACCTTCGTCACCGGCAATTGTAACTATAAATGGATATCAATTAATAGTACAAAAAAGGAATCCTGACAATAGTTTATCTGCCCCGGAGCCTTATATAATGCGCGGTGTCGGTTGGAGCCCGGCCGGGATTGGTGATTCAATAGGCAGTCAGTTTGCGAGCTGGTATACTACTGATATTCCATTAATAACCCAAATTAACGCAAATACTGTAAGAACTTGGGCGCCATTTCCTACTGATGCTACCGGAATTGCTATTCTTGATTCTCTTTACGAAGAAAATATTATGGTGGTAATGACTGTTGATATAACCGGAGATTACAGCAACCAGGTTAATTACTTTAAAAATCACCCTGCTGTTTTAATGTGGTTATTGGGTAATGAGTGGAACTACAATCAATTTTATACTTATAACGGAGATAATAACTGGTGTATATCCGAGATAAACACTGCTGTTGATACAATACATTCTCTTGATCCCAATCATCCGGTTGCAACATGTTACGGCGGACTACCCTCTTCATCTACTCTTTCAGCCTGCAGTAAACCTGATTTGTGGGGCTTAAATGTATACAACGGAATAAGTTTCGGCTCATTATTTAGTGACTGGCAATCTATAAGCAGCAAGCCTATGTTCCTTACAGAATATGGTGCTGATGCATATAATAAAAACATCCCCGGCATTGATGAAGTTAGTCAAGACACTGCTGTTAAATCTTTATGGAATGAAATAGAAGCAAATCTCTCAGCACAGGATACTTCAAAAGTCTGCGTCGGGGGAAATATCTTTGAATTTAACGATGAATGGTGGAAATCAGGCAATCCTTCCTCCCATGATACCGGCGGATTTAATGTTTTAGTATACCCTGACAATTTTGCCAATGAAGAATGGTGGGGTATTGTTGATATATATAGAAATAAAAGAAAATTATTTTATACTCTGTCTAAAATCTGGCCGGATAAAAATATTACATTTTCTTTTTCTAAAAGTATGCCTGTTTCTTCCGGTATTCTCGATATTCATATAACAACTGCTTTCCCTGTAATCAA
This sequence comes from uncultured Spirochaetia bacterium, assembly GCA_964418785.1. Lineage (GTDB taxonomy): Bacteria > Spirochaetota > JAHITG01 > JAHITG01 > CAYQNP01 > CAYQNP01. The sequence goes on from CAYQNP010000246.1 coordinate 3,594, forward strand.
TCAAAAATTATATCTTGTTAATCCCTCAAATGTAACTAATTCATTAACACTTACCGGAAGTATTTCGAATTTCTATTCAACTTTAGATATCTCTGCTTCATATGTCAATGGAGAATATTTTTTCTATTTTACCTGTGAAACAAACTCGGTTCTACTCGATGCCTATTATGTTTTTAATATAGATACTGTTCCGCCGGAAACACCTGTTTTAAATTATGTATATTACGGCTCTGATAAGGCAATCATAGACTGGGAGAAAAGTAAGGATAATCTTTCAGGAATTAAAACTTATAAAATTTACAGAAGTACTGACAACATAAATTACTCTCTGCTCGCAACTAACTCCTCTACAGAATTTAACGATGCAACCATAAAAGATAACACTATGTATTATTATAAAATTAGTGCTGTAGATAAAGCAAATAACGAAAGTTATCTGTCAAAAGAAAAATTTTTAAAAACAACTGAGAATAAATCTTTTTCTTATCCTAATCCGTGTAATATTAATAATAACAACTTAAAAATATTAATAAATTTAAATTTAGATGAAAGTGTAAGCATACAAATATATGATATTTACGGAAATCAATTAAAAGAGATATTAAAAAAAAGCAATATTGGATTAGGAGCAAAGTATTATGAATGGGACGGCACGGATAAATTCGGGCAGAAAGTAAAAAGCGGATTATATTATGTTGTTGTTACTTTCGGCGGCAACAGAAAAGATATCAGAAATATTATTATTGTTAATGAGTAATATTATGAAATATTTTAAACTATTATATTTAACAATATTATGTGAGCTTATACTTTTTTCAGGAATATTAATGCCTTATACCTATATAAGTTCCGTCAGATATATTGGTGCAGAAAATAGTCTTATAACTTTCTCCGACAGTATAGACGGAATTTATATAAACCCTGTCAGCTCTGTTTATGTGCCTTATACAAGCGATTTAAATATAGGTTATTCTAAATTAAACCGGTCTCTAACATGGTTAAATGTAATCGGTGGAATCAAATTTAAAAATATAGGTATAGGTCTGGGGATGGTTAATCAATCAGCTTCTGATTTAAACAGAATTGATAACAATGGCGTAATTATAGGAGACTCGACTTTTTATCACAGAGAATATATATTAAACGGTGCATTAAAACTAAACAATCTTTTGCTTGGCTGTAATATTAAAAGTATAACTTATAAATTTGATTATTACAGTAAAAAACTTCTTACAATAGAACCCGGGAGTATACTTTTTCTTAAAAAAAACTGGTTCATTGGTGTTGTCGGAAAAAATTTTTCTTTAGATAACCCCATCATAATATATGCGCTCGGTAAATCTTTTAATACTAAAAGACCTGAAGGATTAAATTCTATGTTTAAATCTTCAGATAATGAATACGGAGATTCAGAACTCGAAGAAATTATTGAAGAAAATAAAAACACTTTTTTTTCTCTGCCACCAAAAAACAAAATTAATATTGAGCTGGACTTACATCAAAATTTAACCGATTATTCTTTTGATTATCTTTCTACAGGCATAGAATGGTGGCTTATAGAATCAATCTGTCTCAGAAGCGGATTTTCATATAATATAAAGTATAAAAATATAACTTTTGCATCCGGTATAACAATTATTATTAAAAGATTTAAAATTGAATATGCTTATAAAAATACAGATATCTTCGGCAGCCACTTCTTTAACCTCGGTATTTTATTCTGACACTAAAACCTGTTATTCAATATTTCTGCAAATTTAATCATAGAAAGCTGTTTTGTTCTCTTGACTTTTTATTATGTGATATTATATATATTAATATAATAAATTTATTTATGGAGCAAAAGAGATGATTAAAAAAATTTTAATCTTTCTTGGTATTATCGGATTATCGGTTAATCTATATTCTTATAATATTAAAATCGCAGTCACTATAACACCATTGGCAGATATAGTGCAGCATCTTATTCCTGATGCAGAAATTACAACAATAATAAAAAAAGGGCAGAATCCCCATCTTTATTCACCAACACCGGCTGACATAAAATTATTCAATAAAATGGATTTTTTTATTAAAATCGGCTTTGGATTTGAAAACTGGTTCGATAAAATTTTAAACTCCATTGATAATAAACGAGTTGTAATTATAGATTTATCTAAATCCATATCACCTATAATGTATGATAAAAAAACTCACACAGCAAATCCGCACTACTGGATGTCGCCTGCATCAGTTATAAAATGTTTGCCTCTAATAAAAGAGAATGTAATAAAATATTTTCCCCACACCCGCAAAACAATAGAAAAAAATTATAAATTATATTTAAAACAGTTAAAAAAATTAGATCGCGAAATTAAAAAAGATTTGAAAAAAACATCTAAAAGACATTTAATTGAAAGTCATCCTATACTGGATTATTTTGCAAGGGATTACGGATTACACATTGCAGGTATCATAAAAACTAAAGAGAATACAAACCCGTCGCCTCAAAGATTAATAAAACTGCTTAATGCAATAAAAAAATATAATATAAAATATATTCTAACAGCAGAACTTGATACTAAAATTGCGAAGAATATTGCAAAAGAATCACATATTAATATTATGACAATTGATACTTTAGGAAGTAAAAAGAATCGAGAATCATATATAAATTTAATCAGATATAACAAAAATCGTATAATGGAATCATTAAAATGAAAATCTATGAAGCAAAAAATGTATGGTTTAAATACGAGAACACATGGATACTTGAGGACATAAATTTTTCTATTCCGGAAAATATTATCTTTACAATAGTAGGGCCTAATGGCGGAGGCAAAACAACTTTATTAAAATTATTATTAAAATTATTACAGCCGACTAAAGGAACTGTTTATTTTAAAAACCGGCCTTTGAACAGTTTATCGAGAGATGAATTTAATATAGGCTATGTACCTCAACTCGCAAGTTATAAGTTATTAAATGATCAAATTTTATTGACTGTAAAAGATGTAATCCAGCTTGGGATTAACAAAAAACATTTTAACAAAGAAAAATTTAATCATTATCTTGATATGTTAAATATAAAAAATATTCAAAAAAAATTATTTTCAGAATTATCAGGAGGCCAAAAACAAAGAGTTTTAATAGCAAGAGCTTTAATAAATTCACCTGAAGTATTAATTCTTGATGAACCTGTAACAGGGCTGGACTCTCAATCTGTTTCTTTCTTTTATGATATACTTAATGAATTAAAAACAAAAGAAAAATTATCTATTATTCTTGTAACGCATGACTTTGAAATAGTTCCTTCAATTTCCGATATTGTAGGTTGTATGAATAAACGATTATATCTGCATGAAGAGGTTGATACATTTTACGACTGCCCTGTCTTTCAAGAACAATTAGAAAGCGGGATGGAATTTTTAATTCACGGCAAAAATATACCTCATAGACTGGTACACACACATAAAGGGTAAATTATGGATTTATTAAAATATACATTTATGCAAAATGCTTTTATAAGCGGAATTTTATTAAGTATAATAACAGGTATTATATCTTTTTTTATTGTTAATAAAAACTTATCCTTTTTAGGAGTAGGTTTGTCGCATATAGCTTTTGGCGGTATTGCTGTTGGAATTTTTTTCAGAATAAATCCCATTCTTGCATCCCTAATCTTCTCTTTATCAGCTGCTTCTATAATAGGAAAATTAAGTTTGTCTTACAAGATTAAAGAAGATGCTTCTATAGGAATTTTCTTCTCTTTTTCAATGGCTCTTGGTATAGTTTTTATATATTTAAAACAGGGATATTCTACGGATATTTTCTCTTATCTGTTCGGGAGTATTTTAACTATTACTAAAAGCGATATAATATTTTTAAGTATAATCTTTTTACTCGTTGTTTCAATTATTACTATTTTTTTTAAAACATTTATTATAATGATTTTTGATCCTGATTACGGAAAAATTTTAGGCTTAAAAATAAACCTCTTTTATTATATATTATTATACTTAATTACTCTTATAATCATAAGCATTTTAAAAATAACCGGAACTGTTCTTATTGCAGGCTTGCTGGTTCTGCCGGGAACAACATCTTATATAATATCTAAAAACCATATTCAACATATTTTATTATCTATTTTATTTGCTTTTATTTTTACATTTTCAGGATTGATAATATCGTTTTACTTAAACATACCCTCAGGTCCTACAATAGTTATAACCGGAGTATTAATTCTCTTTATAATTATGGGATTAAAAAAAATAAAATTACTTATTTCCCGATAGAAACTGTTAATCAGGATATTCAGAAACAAGGGATTCAAGGATTTCAGGAGTATTTTTTTCCGGGTTATCGAGTACTACTTCAAGCAAATAATTTAATATTTCGCCGACTTTAGGGGACGGAGGAATATTCTTTATCCGCATTACATCTTTTCCGTTAATCTTCAAATCTTTTACTGAAAACGCATTATCTTCTTCCAGTATTTTTTCTATATGCTTTTTTAACATTTCAAGATGTCTGGATTCTCCTGATTTAGTTCCGTTCCCGATTCTATCTGCTCTGCGCAATAAATATAAATCATCAAGCAAGTCAAGGCCTACTTTTCGAATAAACCGCCTGACAGCAGAATCAGTCCACTCTTCTGTATAATAAAACATATGATTTTTTACCAATTTCTCAACTTTATGAATTAATTCATTACTGAATTTCATTCTCTTCATTACTTTTTTTGCAACTATTGAACTGATTATCTCATGGTTATAAAAAGTAGATTCTTTTTCATCTGACGGCGGGGAAACCGATTTAGAAAAGGGTTTACTTATGTCGTGAAACAGAGCAGCAAGTCGAACTGCAAGATTATCTGCAGGTGCTGCATCCACTGTATACAAAATATGATAATAAACATCATACTTATGATACTTATTCTGAGAAACACCGTAACATATCATTAATTCCGGCAAAATATATCTTAAAATTTCACTCTTTCTTAATAACTCTAAACCAATCGACGGTTTCTCTGCAGTCATTATTTTTACAAACTCATCTCTTATTCGTTCCATTGAAACTTTTCTGAGCATAAAATTATTTTTTATTATGCTCCTAAAAGTTTTTTCATTAATATTAAAATTCAAAACTGCTGCAAAGCGTATTGCTCTCATTAATCTCAGTCCGTCTTCCTGAAATCTGTCATCCGGATTTCCAATAGTTCTTATAATCTTATCTTTTATGTCAGATAATCCGTTAAAATTATCTATAAACTTATAGGTTTTCAAGTTATAGGCAAAGGCATTTATTGTGAAATCCCGCCTTTTTAAATCTTCGTCTATTGTTTTAGAATAAGAAACTGCATCAGGATGTCTGCCGTCTGTATATTTACCGTCTGCACGAAATGTAGTAATTTCATAATGTATTTTTCTGTGTATTACTGTTACTGTGCCGTGTTTTATACCTGTTGGAATTACATGCGGGAAAAGTTTTATCACTTCTTCCGGTGTTGCATTGGTTGCAAGATCATATTCAAAGGCAGAAGAGCTCCTGCCGAGTATAATATCTCTTAATATCCCGCCGACTAAATATATCTCAAAATTATTTTTTATAAACGGTTTTGCTATATATTTAAGAGAATCGTCTATAACTTCTTTTATTTTTTTTTCAATTGTTTCTAAATTCATACGCATATAACTATTATTTAAAAATTTAAAGTCAATATAAATATATTAAAAACTTCCTCCGTCCCTATATCGAATTACTGCATCGGCAATATATGCTGTAATTAGACCTGATATAACAGCAAGTCCGAGTACAGCCGGTAATATAACTGAAAAATTCAAATTAAAAAAATATATTATCAGCAGCCATTGTGTAAGACTATGAAATACTGCTCCGGATATACTTACTCCATAAATTGAAAAAAATTTATTTAATCCTGTATGAACAATAATATACATTACAACAGCACTTACTATAGAGCCGCTTAAACTCCAGATAAATACAGGTGTAAACAGTAACCCTGTTATAGAAAATCCGACTATTGCTCTTAATACAGGAAAAAGTAAAATATATTTAAACTCAAAAGAATAAACAACTATAATTAATGCTATTTTAGTTAAACCTATTCTAAACCACGGTACAGGTTTGGGTATAATATTTTCAATTATATTAAGCACAACAGCAAAAGCCAGAAGAAATATATAAACTTTTCGCTTTTTTTTATCTGTAGTATTTTTTATAAATTCTATTAATGACAAACTGCATCTACCTCTTCTTCTGTTTTCTTATTCCTGCCTGCAATTGTTATGGATACCTTATTAGGAAGACATATTACTGAATCTCCTACTTTATATATTTTTCCCTGTTTAACACACAATTTATTCGGGCAATCAGAATCAGACATCCTTACCCAATTACTGCCTATTTCTATAACAGAAAAACCTCTTGCTCCGTTTACTTTAATCTTTCTTACTTTTTTGCTAAAATGTTCTTTTATAATTTTTTTATCTGCTCTTATAACTATTTCTTTATCTGTATATCTGTTTAAATTACCGGTAAAAAGAAAATACATACCTGCTATTAATATTATTATTACAAGAAAAATATCTCCGGATTTGAATTTTTTTATAAACATTTTATAAGCCTTTTTTCTGAATAAAAGTTACATAAGCAAGTATAGACAAAACTGTTTTGCCATCCATTATTTTATTTTCTTTAATTAATTCAAGAATTTCATCCAGAGTAAAAAATTTCACTTCAATAAACTCATCTTCATCCGGCGGAAGTTCTTTTTTAATAAGATCGTATGCTGCATAAATTATTAATCTTTCTTTACTGTATGAGATAGCCGGATAATATTCATAAACTTTTTCAAGTCTTCCGAAATCATATCCTGTTTCTTCCTGCAACTCCCTATGTGCTGCTGTTTCAAGGGCTTCTCCTTCATCTATTTTCCCTGCCGGAATCTCAAGAGAATAATAATCATTCGTATATCTGTACTGTTCAACCATTATTATTCTATTATCTTCAGTAACCGGTATAATCCCCACTGCAAGCGGATAATAAATATACTCTCTACGAGTATTAACTTTATTATTGATTATTATATCATCCGCATAAAAATTTATAAATTTCCCGGTATAAATCTTTTCGTGTTTTTTTACTTTTACATCTATTTTCATCTTTTCCTCCTTAATTTATCTCTATCTCTATTATAAAATCTTTATCAATATATAATTTATATTTTCCTTTTTCAATATTATTTATTGTAAGTTTTTTCTGTAATTTAATACTAATCACTTCCTTGTTCTCAGATTTTATATATAAAAAATCCCCTTTTACAGAGTCGGAAAATTCTACATCCATTAAAACACTCTCTTTATTCAGAAAAGAGATATCAATATAAATAATAATATTTTTATACTCTGTCTGAACTTTAATTCGTTTTAATAAATTTTCTTTATTGTTTCCCCTTGTCAGCAAAACAGGTTCTGCCTGAAAATTTAAGATTTGCTCCATCTTGATTATCTCTATACCTTTTTTTATAAGTCTTAAAACTAACCGCCGACTGCTGTCTGATTTTTCCTCTAAATCCAGTCTTTTAAATGCTTTGTTCAATAGTTCGTCCATTACAGGATAATACTTTTCCTTATACATCAATTCTATTTCTTTCTGTATATTCTTATATATACCCAGACAAAAATCGCAATTAAATAAATGTTTTTCATAATCCCTGCGTTCTTTATCAGATAGAGTATTTTCTACATAACCTGCCATCTTTTCAGCATTAAACTCTTTACATTGTGAAGGAATTTTTTTCCTTAACTTTTGCTCAATTACATAATTAATTATATTTTCAAACTCTTTACTTATTTTATGTTTCATTAACACCACCGCCTTTTATTAAATATTTTAATCGTTCTTCAAGCTCACGGTTTATTCTTCTTATTCTGCTATAAATTTCAGATTCGCGCAGCTCCAATAATTCAGATATATTTTTTATACTTAAATTCTTTACTGCTCTAAAATATTTGGCTCTCAATTTCAAAATTTTTTCCCTATACTTTATATCATCTTTTCTGTTCAGCATTTCTGATCTTGCCTTACTTAGTTTATACTTGAGTTTATTTATTCTTCTTATGTTTTTCTCTTCAGATTCAAGCAATTCTGTATACCTATTAAAATTTTCTTTTACACTCTTTTTATTAATCTTAGAAATATCTTTTAGTAACTCTGTATCAACAGTAAAGTATAAAAGTTTAATTATAACTTTATCAGTTACAGCTAATGACTCTATAGCTCTATCGACAGTTTTTTCAATATCCTTATATTCTTCCTTTTTCCATTGCTGATACGATATAATATTCAGCAAATCCATATCAGAAGAGGCATAAGGCTTATAATCGAAAGATATAATATTAAAATTATTTCCTTTATTATTAATTTTAACCCAATTCAAATAATGCGACTTTAAAACAATATTAAACCATGTATTAAAAGACGATTTTTTTACATTATACTTCAGTATAAAATTCTGTAATCGTTCTATCACATATATATAAAACTCGCTGCAGTAATCCTCAGAAGCATTAAAGACTATTCTCGGATAATTATAAATCATAATACTCAACTCTTCAATTAATTTTCTCCAATTACTTTTATTACTATTATCAAGGCGCAACTGCTCAATAATATTAATTATTTTCTTTTCATTTACTCTCATTATTTATATACAAATTTTTTTGTTAAAAATTTTAAATTTTTTTAAAAAAATTTATTAATTGGGTTTCCGTATAAACGAAGGAATATCATAATGTTATCTTCAATTTTACTCCGGGCAGCAGACAGTTTAAAAGCTTCGCCTATAGAAAATTTTTTATTTAAAAAGAAAAACAGTTTTGAAAAAAACGCATTCTGTTTTTGCGGAACCTCAATAAAAGGCATAATTAAATTAAGTACACCATTAGAGAAAAACTTTTTAATCACATTTTCTGCTCTGTTATAATATTCATATTCAAAACAGGAATTAAAAATTACGAGTTCTGGGGGCTCCGGCATATTGCTTAATTCTGTTAAACTTATATACTCATTGTTGCTTATTCTAAACATAAATTCTTTGCTTTTTTTGTTATAAACAGCATGCCCTGAAAAATAAAAAACCTTCGAGTTCGCAAATATTTTAATAAATCCCGAACGGGTGAAATTTTTCTTATATACTCTTATATTATCAATCTCTTTTAAAATATCTGTTTTTAATTCATCTCCAAAATAATTTTTTTCATTATACTCAGGAATGCAAATCGATATATCCTTCTTTTCACTATATATTTTATCTGAAAAACAGATATCTTCAAATATTCTGCTTACAATGTGTTTTTCAAACAAAAACTCATCTCCGTCAAATGCCAACTCAAAAGGAATATTACTCAATTTACTATCAAGAGACAAAGCAATAAACCGTTTATCCTTACCGGGAAAAACAGTTTTTAAGAAAAAAAGTTTATAAATTTTAATTCCGTATTCCTTAATATATCGTGTTAAATAATTTATATTCGTATTCTCCATAATACTCTTTAGATATATTCTGCTTATATTTTTTTGATAGTTGTAAATTTTAATCTCAGGATAAGTCATAATATATTTAAAGAATACAGTATTATTTTTAATAGAAAGGAACAGCACATCTGCAGCCAATTGCGGATAATTTATATCATATAATTTTTTATAAAGGAAATTTAATTTTTTTGTATTTAATTTATAAGGATATTTTTTAACAGGAATAATTTCAGCCGGGACACCACGCCGGAAAAATTTTTGAACTATAACATTATTATTTTCTTTTTTCCATATACCGTAAATTTTTTTATTTTGAAGTTTAAAAATTACCGCCTTATTGGGGAGTGGTTCTATATCACTTTCTTTACATATGAAAGCAGGCACTCTTCAGATACCTTATTTTCTATAAACATTATGACTTCCGCACATAGGGCAGGTAACATTATAATCATCAACATCCCATCTGTCGCCGCGGCGATCTTCATCGGAAAGATATGCTTTTAATGTTTTTCTCCATCGATAATTGCAATTTTCACATTCATACTCAGCTTCAATATACCTTACACTTCCCTCTTCCAAATTATCATCAAGTTCATTACCAAAAAAATCATTATCTGTCATATCTTCCACCTTTTTATTTATAAGGTATAAAAATAAAATTTTCTGTCAAGATTTTTTTTATAAATTTTTCTCGTAAACCCTATATGTTTTATAAACCTTACCACCCATCAACTCAATACCGTGCTTCATTGCTTCATTATCTTCCAGAATCCAGGATAATTCACCCCATTTCCAGCCGAGTTTCTGGCCGTTTAAAAGAGAATAATAATAAAATAATGATTCAAATCCGCGTTTTCTGTATTTTTTTCTAACACCTAAAGTCAGTAACCGCCCATGGTCAATTGTTTTCCAATAATGTAATATTTTAAAAAGTCCGAAAGGAAATAATCTGCCGTTTGCATATTTAATAGCAACATTTGCATCAGGAACAGCAAGAGAAAAACCTACAGGTTCTCCGTCTATTTCTGCTATTAATGCAAGATCAGGCTCTACTACCTGCTTTAAATCTGCAGCTTCATGTTCAAACTCTTCTTTTGTCCACGGTACAAAACCCCAATTCTTTTCCCAGGCATCATTGTAAATTATTCTGATTTTTTCAACTTCTTCTTTAAATTTTTTTACATTCAAACTTCTCAATACAATTTTTGAACGCTTCTGAACTATTTCCACCATTCTTTTTACTCTGTCAGGCAAATCTGCACCTTCTGCCTGTAATTTATATGCAAGTAAATCCTTTGCTTTCTGCATCCCGTATTTAGTTACAAAATCATTATAATAAGGTTTATTATAGGGCATCATTATAACCGGCGGTTCATCAAAATTATCTATCAGCATCCCTACTACATCATTTGTTGTAAAAGAAGCAGGTCCCATTATTTTTTCCATTCCATTCTCTTTCCCGAATTCCGCTACTGCATTAAATAATGCTTCTGCAACTTCATAGTCATTTATTGTTTCAAAAAAACCGAAAAACACAACTTTTTCATTCTGAAACTCATTATAATTTTTATTTATTGTTGCAACTATTTTCCCACTTATTTTATTATCTTTATAAGCAAGAAACGGCTGTATTATTGAATGCTTAAATAAAGGGTTTTTCTTTTCATTAAATTTTGACAGCATATCTATTATTAACGGAGGAACCCAGTTTTCATCACCTTTATATATCTCCCAATCAAATTTAATAAATTTCTTTAACTCTTTTTTTGATTTTAAATTTACTTTCTTAATTTCAATCATAATTATTACCTCTTTATTTTAATTTTCGTTTAATATCTTTTATCTTTTTCAACCAATCAGCTGCTTCTGCGGCAACATCTGTATTTTTATTAATTTTAATTACCTCTCTAAACTTTCTTTCTGCTAATTTAAGTTTTTCCTGAGCAAAATAAAATTTTGCTTTTTCAAGTATTTTTTTCTGGCGACGGATTACACTTAAAGGAACAGAAGACTCTAAATCTTCTTCATTTTCATAATCTCTTCTCACACTTGCCCGTCCGCGACTCCCGGAACTGCTGCTTAATTTGTAAGCATTAAATCTATGTCTATATGAAAGTATACTCCTTTCTATCTTCTTTGTATCACTGTTGTATTCAACTGAAACAGTAATTACCTCTTTTCTTAATATCTCTGTTAATTCCCATTTAAAACCAAATGGTATAATATGTTTACTGACTCCAGCATAAATGTAAAAATTCCCGATTAAATTTACATCTGCTGCTGCACTATAATCTCTGTCTTTAAAATCTTTATCTAAAAATATACCGGCAGTTATTTTAACATCCGTAATAGGCCTGAGATATAAAGACGGAATATAATATAATGGAGCTGTATCTTTGTCGCTTATATTTTTTGCAGTAAAACTTAATGCAAACTCCGATTTTCTATACCTTTGAGAAGGGAAAAATTTAAATTTAAACATAAATCCAAAATCAAAATCAATATATTTATCATTCCCTTCTATAGATTTTATGTTAATACCATACTTCCAGAAATCAACCATTGTACCGCCAACACCTAAAATATATTCATTATATCCGTTTCCGTTATTAAGCCCAAGACCTATATTTACAGATGATTTATAAGTATCACTAAATAACCCGAAACGCGTAATATATTTTCCTATAGCAAAACTGTTGTACTCAAATTTGCGAGAAGTACTTAAAACAAACTCATCATATCGTGAAGATATATTAAAAAGTCCTGCCGGATTATAAAACAAGGTGCTAACATTATCGCCTAATGCAAAATATCCGTATTTATTAAGTGTTCCGGACGCTGAAACACCGTACATATCTAAACTTATAATAAATATAAACAAAATACTGTAAATGATTTTTTTAGCCATAACTTACTTTATTCCTCCCTGTTTCTTTTGAATTATATAAAGCATTATCTGCTCTCTCTATTAATTTTTCAGGCTCAATATCAGAATCATCCTGAGTGGCTACTCCTATGGATATAGTTACTTTTAAATCTTTTCCATCAGTGGATTTTACTACCATATCCTCAATTTCTTTTCTTATTCTTTCAGCAGCTTTTAAGGCTTCCTCTTTCTTTGTATCAGGTAAAAGAACACAAAATTCTTCACCGCCGTATCTTCCTGCAACATCGTTTCGTACTCTGTTTGTACGAAGATTTTTTCTTAATACCTTTGCAACTTCTGCAAGAACTATATCGCCTGTCTGATGCCCGTATGTATCGTTAAATTTTTTAAAATGATCTATATCCGTCATAAAAAGTGAAGTAGGCCTTTTTTCTTTTTTCGCATTCTCTAATTCTGATTTTAAAGTTTCCATATAATACTTTCTAACCATTAATTTCGTAAGCCCGTCTTCTGTTGCTTCCTGATACAATTTCTCATACTTTTTTAATTCTTCTGTCAACTGTGTCGCTAAATCATTAAATGTTTCTGCAAATTTCCCAAACTCGTCTTTTCTCTTTATCTTAATTCTGTACTTGGTATCTTTTTTTATCTCTTCTACTCCCTTTTCAAGTTTTTTTATGGGAAATATTATATATAATGCTATTAATAGTCCTGCTAACAATCCTATTAATATTATGTATAAAGAAGACTTAACTCCGCTGTTTATTATAGGTTTTATTTTAGTTAAAATTTCATCTTCTGAAACTCCTATTTCAAAATATCCTTTAGTAACATTAAAATATTTAATAGGTTTATATAACTTCATAAGGCTTATTTTTTTAAACAAATCTTTATCTTTTGTTTTCCCAACCGGAAATAAAATTTTTACTTCTTTAATATATTCAAACTTCTTTATATCTTTATTTAAAAATCCTGTATAGGCTCTTTTTAAATTTTTTAAATAATTTAAAATTTTAGATACTTCTCTATTTTTTTTATTAACAATACTTATAAGAGAACCTCTTATCTTTTTATTTTCTGTCAGCAAATCCGTTAACTCCATATTATATTCTTTAAGAGTTGTCAACCTGAGAATATTAATATGCTTTTTCTCATTTATATAAGAAAATATCTCATCAGCTTTATCCAAAAAATCTGTATGCTGATTTACAAACTTTTTCATTTTTTTTCTTATTCTTGAATATGTTCTTAAATTTAAGTTTAAGGATTTATATGCTTTGCTTATTAATTTGCTTTTTTCTTTCCGGGACATTCTTTTTTTCTTAGTCAGATAAATTTGCTTTAAAAGATTCACATTACTTGATTTTAATACATTTAAATTACTGTAAAAAGAAGATACAATTCTGCTGTTAGTAACAAAATCATTTTTTAAATCAGAATAATAATTAAGAGAAGCATTTATAATTTTTCTATCTTCTTTTAATTTTACAATCCATCTTCCACCCTTTATTCTGTTTATATTTTCTATAGTATAAACTTCATACGGCTCAGGCTCTTTTTCTTCTTTGACAGTTATAATATTTCTTCTATAAACACTATAAGTATAATATTTTGATTTTTTACCTTTTCTGGTAATTGTAAAATATAATAACTCCGGATTTGTCTTAAACATTTCCGCAATAGCATTCAATAAAATAGTATTATTCTCTTTCCAGCCTTCAGTAATTATCGGTTTCATTATTTTATTAATATAATTTAATTGAACTGTAAGCCTTGAAACAACTTCTTTTTCCAGTGCAGGTTTATATTTTTCAAATGATAAATAATAAATAGTGATTCCGAGACTTACAACTATTAATATTGCTATGAATAAAGTAATTTTTAATTTTACGCTCATTTTCCACCTCGTTCAAAAAAATGTATTTAATAACTCAGGTACTTAAATAACGCCGAGTTCTTTACCTATTTTTTCAAAAACTCCAAGAACATAATCAAGCTGTTCTTCTGTATGCGTAGCCATATAACTTGTTCTTATGAGGGATCTGCCGTGGGGTACTGCCGGATGTACAACAGGATTTACAAATATACCGGCATCACTTAATGCTCTCCAGAATTTAAAACAGACCATATCATCACCGATTACCAGAGGTATAATAGGTGTTTCTGCTATTCCCACATTATATCCTAATTCTTTAAACCCTTTAAGCATCTTATTTGTATTATACCATAATTTTTCTATTCTTTCCGGTTCAGACTGCATAATTTCTAATGCTTTTAAAGCAGCACCAACAGCAGCCGGAGGAGGTGATGCTACAAATATTAATGCTCTTGAATGATGCTTTAAAAAATGTATTACATCTTCATCTCCTGCTATGTACCCGCCAAGAGATGCAAATGATTTACTGAATGTTCCCATTATTAAATCTACTTCATCTACAAGATTATAATGACTTGCTGTTCCTCTTCCAGAATCTCCAAGAACCCCAACAGCATGCGCATCATCTACCATCACCTTTGCATCATATTTTTTCGCCAGTTCTACTATCTCTGGAAGTTTTGTTATATCCCCTTCCATACTGAATATTCCGTCAACAACAATTAATTTTCCAGAATCACCCGCTGCTTTTAAACGTTTCTCTAAATCTTCCATATCATTGTGATTGAATCGAAAAAATTTTCCAAAAGATAATCTTGCACCGTCAATTATACTGGCATGATCTAATGAATCTGTTATAACAACATCATTCTTACCCACAAGTGTTGATATTACACCCTGATTCACTAAAAAACCTGTAGAATAAAGCAATACAGCCTCTTTATTCAAAAATTCTGCTAATTTCTCTTCTAATTCCTGATGTATTTTTAAAGTACCGTTCAAAAATCGAGACCCTGCACAGCCTGTTCCATACTGCTCAACAGCTTCTATGGCAGCCTTTTTTACCCTTTCATCATTGGTAAGCCCTAAATAACTATTTGACCCAAGCATTAAATATTTTTTCCCTTTTATATATACTTCTGTATCCTGCGCACTCTCTATAGGCCGAAAATAAGGATAAAATCCTGCCTCCATTAATTCTCTTGCTGCTGTAAAATCTCTACATTTCTGAAATAAATCCATAAATGCCTCCTGAACTTACACTTAACACTCAAATTATTAAAAAACATATCCTTTTTATTTATACTGTCAATAAATTTTTAATATATCAATAAAATTATTTAACAATGTCATCCTCCGTCCCCCATTTTAAAAATATTGCTCCAAAACTGTTCCCTATTGTTATTATTATGTTCCCTATGCTGAATAATATAGAGGTTGTAATTCCACTCTTATTAATTAATCCGAATAAATATGACCCTGCACTTTCCCGTAAGCCTATTCCGTTTATGCTTATAGGCAATATTGATATCATACCTATTACCGGTATAATAAAATATATTTCTATTAATGATATCTTTAACCCCAGATACAAAACTATAAAATAATTAATAAAAATCTTTAAAAACTGCGTTATTACTGCTACAACATAATAAAATAAGGTTTTCCTGTTCAGCCTGAAATAAAACTTAAATGTTTTAAAAAAATTATCAAGAAATGTTCTTATTTTTTCATTTCTTATATTTCTTAAAATAGACCCGGTTATTCTTTTCTTTATAATAAATTTCAGACTTATTACTCCTATAACTGAGACTGTTAAAAATATTATAAAAATATATACTTTTTTTAAAACAAATATGCTTGAAAAAGAAGTAAAAAACAGCAATATGTAAAAACTTACTGCTCTGTCCCAGATAATAGAAGATAATGCTATCTCAGAATTCCTTTTATTTTTTACGAACTTGTATGCTTTTACTACATCACCCCCTATATTCGACGGCAGAAAATTATTAAAAAATGCTGATGAAAGATATAATCTGAATATATACCAGTACTTTATTTTTAATCTGTGTATTATTAATAATATATACCACTGAAAAGAACCCGTAATATTGCTTAAAATAAAAACAATTAAAGCATATATAAGTAAAGTTACATTCCCTTTTTTTATTATATTTAATAATGTATATCTGTCTATCTGAGAATATACATAATAAAGCAGCCCGGTTGTAATAAGTATTCTTAGAATAAGAAATGCTCTCTTTTTCATAATCTTATATTAAAAATTTAAAAATTCCTGTCCACTAATTAACTTAAATTTTATTTTAAAAACATTAATGCCTTTTCTGTTTTTTATTTTAACAATATCCTTCTCAGTTGTAAATATATAATTAAAGTTGTTACTTTTAAAATATCTGAAAATCTTTTTCAGATCATTTTCATTATACAAATAATGATCAGGAAAGGTGAAAATTTTTAAGTCTATCGGTTCAAGATATTTTTTTACTAAAAATAAAAAATATTCATTATTCGCCAATGCGGAAAATATTATAATTTTCTTATTTTTAAATTTTTTATAATTAAAATCAGGGATATATCTGCTGTATAAAATTTTAATTTTTCGGTTGTACTTTTTTATTATATTCTCAATGTCCTGTTTCTTGTGTTTTACAGAATATTCTTCATCATATTTTGTTATAACTGCTAAATCTGCATCTTTTAACGAACTAACAGGTTCTCTTAAAAAACCTGCCGGTATTAAATGATTATTCCCAAACGGATTGGTATAATCAATTAATACTATATTAATATCTCTTTTAATATTAAAATGCTGAAATCCGTCATCTAAAATTATTCTTTTTACTCTATATTTCTCTTTAAGAGCCTTTACCCCGTCTATTCTTGAAGATGCAACAAATACCGGTACATCTGTTTTCTGTTTTATCATTAGCGGCTCATCACCTACTAATAATGCAGAACTATCTTTTAACACCTCAACCGCTTTACTTTTATTTTTCTTTTTATATCCTCTTAAAACTACACCTGTTTCACTTTTTAACAATTTAATTAAAAACATTACAAATTCAGTTTTACCTGTTCCGCCAAGTGTTATGTTTCCTATACTTATTATCTTTACTCCGGAAACTTTATTTTTATATCCGTTTTTCCGCTTTTTTATCACAATATATTTATATATTTGCGATAAACAGAATAAAAAGAACCAGAAAGGAAAAATAAAAACATTTTTATAATGAATAACAATAAATTTTAAAATTTTCATTATACTTTTCCAATTACTTTATTAAGAATAACCTCTGCAATTTTATCAGCAGCACCGCGATTCTTTTCCATTACTAAAACAGCATTTCTTCCCATACTTTCTCTTAACCTGCTTTCCTTAAACAATTTAATTAACATATCTGTTAATTCTGCCTCATTATGAACCATAATACCTGCATTGTTTTTACTTAATTCCAAAAATGCCTGCTCATTATTTTTTATATATTTCCCGAAAATTACAGGTTTTCCAAATACCGCAGCCTCAAGGGGATTATGTCCGCCTATTGGAACCATAGTTCCGCCTATAAAACTTATATCAGATACAGCATAAAAATCAAGTAAAACCCCCATCTTATCCACTATTAATATATCATATGCCTTTTTTAATTCTGATAATAAACTGTACCCTAATGAATACCTTTCTATTATCTTTATAATATCCTGAATTCTGTCAAGATGCCTGGGCACCATTATTAATTTTATATTACTTAACTTCTTTTTTATAACTCCAAAAGCCTTTATTAATATCTCTTCTTCCCCTTCCCTTATACTTCCGCATGTTAATATTTTATTCTCTTCAAGATAATATATTTTCTTTAACTCTTCCGGATCTTTATCAAAATCTAATTTTATGTCAAACTTAACATTACCAATGTATTTTATCCTTTCTTCTCTTATACCGAAATATTTTAAATATTCCGCAGTTGTTTTATTTTGAACAAAAAAAAGCTCTATACTTTTTATTACTTTAGCAAATATAAAAGCAAATTTTTTATATGATTTAAAACTTCTATCTGAAATAATAGCATTTGCATATATAATCGGAATATCCTGTTTATTTGCCTGATATATCATATTAGGCCAGAGTTCTGTTTCTTCAATTATTAATATTGCCGGATTTATTCTTTTTATTAACCGTTTAATTAAAAACTTTAAATCAAGCGGAAGGATTGCAACCCTCTCTTTTCCAAATAATTTTACAGCAGCTTCATATCCTGTATCCGTAAGAACTGTAATAAAAATATTCGGGATTTTTTTTTCTACTTTTAATATTACATTCTTTATAGCATTAAATTCACCGAGCGAGGAACAATGAAACCACACTCTCTTTTCATCAGATTTTTTTATATTTATAAAAAATCTGTACTTTAAAGTTTTTCTTATACGACTGTTAAAAATAGAAATAAATACAAGAATTACACTTAATGGAATAAAAAATACATATAAAAAAACATTATAAATAAGCATAGCATCAAAATATATAAAAACAATTATTAGTCAAGAATATTATTTTACGATTTCACCGTCCCTCTAAAATATTAAATAAAAGTCGTGGGCCGACACATCGTTACCAGGGTAAGTATTTAATAATTTATCATATTCTAAAAAAAAGTCAACTGCATATTTGTCTAATATTATCACCGGAAATTTTACTATGCTTTCTCTCTCATGTCTATATCTTCTACTGC
>CAYQNP010000247.1:0-2718 GCA_964418785.1 uncultured Spirochaetia bacterium
CGAACTTACCGACTATTACAAGTTTAAATTTTCTATATTCCGGAAATTTATCTTTAAACAAAAGAAAAGCTTTTATTAAATTTTCCACATTTTTTCTGGGCTGAACAGTGGCAACTGAAAGAAAATAATCAGCTAATTTATATTTCTCCAGAATTTCACCTGATAAATTCCCACTATATAAATTCACTCCGGAAGATACATTTATAATTTTTGACGGATTTATATTTAAAATTCCGGATATTAATTTTTTTGAAGTTTCAGATATAGTGAATATTCTATTAGCTTTAACAGCAAAAAATTTTAATAACTTTCTATAAATAAGTGTATGTAGAAACCGATGCTGCCCCGGGTATAAAAATAAAGACATATCAAAAATATAAATAAAAACCGGGATGTCTGCAAATAAAGGAAGATAATAACTAAATTCAACCAAAACATCAATCTTATACTTCTTTAAAAAAAAAGTTATAAAGAAAAAACGGAAAAGTACTCCTTTTTTAAATCTTAGATTTATAGATATAAGGCGGGAATTTTTTATATTATTAAATTTCTCAACCATATCTTTGGAAACAAACAGATAAATTTCATCTTCATCAGAGATAACTTTAACTAAACTTTCTAAAACTCTTATTGCATTAATCTCTTTTCCCGCATAATTTTTGTCAAAAAAAGTTAAATCTATTCCTATTTTCATCTTGTACCTTTAGTAGATAATACGACAACAATACTTTTCAACAACACATAAATATATAACTTTATAGAATAATTATCAACAAATATTTTATCATAAATGAGTTTTTTATCTATAGGCAAGTCTGATCTGCCGTTTATCTGAGCCAGGCCTGTTATACCCGGTTTAACTTTTAATCTATAAATATAAAATTTATTTTCTGCATCAATAAAAAATTCTCTTTCAGGTCTGGGGCCAACTACAGACATATCACCTTTTAAAACATTAAAAAACTGCGGCAGTTCGTCTATACTGAATTTTCGGAATATTCTGCCGAGAGGTGTAATTCTTTTATCAAGTGCAACTGTTAATTTGGGACCATCTTTCTCTGCATCATTTATCATTGTTCTAAATTTATATAAAAAGAAATGTTTGCCATTATGTCCTACTCGCTCCTGACGAATAATTACCGGCATTCCATCCGTAATATATATTAAAATAATGCTAAACAGTATTATGGGCAAGGTGACAAATAATATAAAAACACTTAATATCTTATCAAGAATATTTATTAATTGTAAGTTTATTTTTTTATTCATATATAGATTATATGGTTTTCCTGTCAGATGTCAAGCCAATGATTAAATCTTAAAACAGTTTCAGGTAACCCGCCATATACAACTTTTGTTGCAGCATCAAAATTATGGAAATTAGTGTCAGCAAACGGCACTGCTACACAAAGACCTATTCCAGCAGTTCTTATCGCAATTGTACCGGATTCGCTGTCTTCAAATCCCACTACTTTATCAAAATCTTCCGGCTGAATACCAAGCCTGTGCAATGCAATAGAATATAAATCTCTATGTGGCTTTAATCTTATCTCTGAGGAGTCAGTGGCAGTTATAACGGCATTATAGAAAAAGTCATAACTTTTATATCTATTTAGAACAGTTTGCTTTCTTTTTTCGCTGATTTCCCATTTTTCAACTTCTTCTTTAAAGATTCTAAAAATTTCGTTCAAAACTATATCCGCTTCATAATAAATAGAAGAAGTAACAATGCCGACTTTTACAGGTTTTTTTTCAAAATATTTTCCCAATTGAATAAAATCATTTTCACTTATAATACTATAATCTCTTTTTTCAATTTTCTTTTCTAATTCTTTTATAAAAACATTATAAACCTTACCAGCCTCAGCACCTAATAATCCGGAAATAAGTGCAAGATAAACGGATACACCCGGCATAGGTTTAATCAGCTGCTCTTCTCTATGCAACCCGGCATCTATCTCTTTTAATATAAAATGGTACCTTGCATAATAAATATCTATAGCTGCCCGTACTATATTATCAAAATTCTCTGAAAACTTAAATCGTGTTTTCCACTTTGCAAAAATCTTATCAATATCAGCTTCAGCGATAAAATCTGATTTTATCATTCCGCCGAAATATTCATCTTCGAATATATTTCCTTCAATCAATACAGTTAAATTAGTTCTGACTTCATTTTTTCTATTCTCATCCTGCCCTTCTATTAATGTCCATAAAGCTGCATATATATATGATTTTATCAGCAGGTCGTCTTTTATCCAACTTTGATATGTTTTTATAAGATATTCTACATGTTTAGTGGTACTGTTTCCAATGACATTAGGGTAATCTTTAACTCTGTCAAGGCCTTTCCATTCGGATGTTTTTAGTTTTCCGCTTATCTGCCGCACCATATATTCAAGAGAATGCAAACATAAAGGTTCTGTTGTAGTTGTTGTACCGTCCATATCCATAACTACTGCTTTAAGCTCTTTTATTTTTTCTATTTTCGGTGCCATCGGATAGATTTCAATAGGATAATAAATATACGAAGGATTATGAACAACGGCAAATTCCTTTATATTGTATGCCTCAAAAACCTCTTTGGCCGTTATAAAAAATTCATCGGCTGATATAAATTTTCTTGTGCTCACATTATACCTCCAATTTTATTGTAAAAATCTCAAACGGCTTAATTGAAAAATCAATGCGTTTATTCTTTATTCTTAATTCTTCCAA
>CAYQNP010000248.1:0-3876 GCA_964418785.1 uncultured Spirochaetia bacterium
AAATTATGAACAAATAATTTTGTAAAACAATAAAACATTATTAAAGGAGGTAAAGAATTATGAAAAAAAATTTTTTATTGTTTACTCTGATTGCTGTTTTAATAAGCAGTAGTCTTTCAGCTCGCCGTCCTGCCGGTGCGCCGGATTCTATGCGTCACGATATGCGTGGTCCCGGAATACCTGTTTATGATAATATGTCTTTTTTACTTGAGAGGCTTGATTTGACAGATTCACAATTAAGTAAGATCGCTGATATCAGAAGTTCTATGGAAAAAGAGTTGATTAAATTAGGTGCAGAAGTCGCTTCTTTAAATATTGATCTTAAAAATCTGTTTTTAACCACAGATAAAATTGATGCAAAAAAAGTGAAAAGCCTGATTAAAAAAATTAACAATGTACGCGGAAAAATGTTTGAAATCAGGACAATGAACAGGATTAAAATGATTAATATTTTAAACAGGGAACAGAGAAAAGAATTAAAGAAAATAATGCTTGAACATCCTCGAGGCCGCAGCGGTAAAAAGCGATACTATAGAAAATAATAACGATTCTTAAAAAAGGGATGGTCTCCTGCCATCCCTTTTTTGAGTTATGTCCTAACAGGTTATATGAAAAAATACTCTTAAAATTAAATAAAAAAAAATTAAAAAAAATAAATTTTTTCTTGACATTTGATTTTTAAATGTTAATATATTTATGTAAACGATTTCATTTAAAACGGAGAGAATGCTTTTATGAAGGATATGATAAAGAAAAGAAAAGAAAATTTGTTTAAAGTTTTTGTGGTTTTGAATTTATTTATATTCTCTCTTATGTTTACTTTTGGTTTAAACGCTAAAGTTATAGATGATTTCTCGTCTTTTAGTTCTTCTTCTTTTGTCCCTACTGCTAATATTGTTCCTAATTATTCGGCAACCATTTTTCATACAAAAGCAGGTGCCTTAAAACTTGATAGAAATATTGCTTTTAATTCTTCTACTCTGTGGGTTAATGTTAATGAGGTTATAGAGAAATTGTCTGCTTCTGTAGATGTGTCTGCTTATAATTATTTTGTGTTCTGGTATTATGATACAGAGATGCTTACAGGTAAAAATGCTACTGTCGTGCAGGTTGGGTTGTATGACGGTGATGAATGGTGGTATTCTACACAGAAAATTACTGCTATTGGTTGGGGCCAGATTGTTATTCCTTTAAAAGATACCGGGACTACAAATGATGAATTTATCGATGGGTTTACGGTCCCTAAATGGGAAAGGATAGATTCAACATATGCCGGAAATGGTGTATTTAATAAAGAAAATATAAGTCAAATTAAAATGGCATTTGGCGCAGGACATGCTATATCCGGCAGTTTTTATGTCGATGATATTAAAGCTGTAAATCTTATAAGTAAGAGTATTCCAAAGGATGATTCTTATATCTCGTATCATATTATGGATGATGGATTAAAAATTTATTTCGGCGAAAGAATGAACAGTTTCTCTGTTACAGAGCAGTCTAATATAAAGATATATGACAGAGTGAATAATCTAGAATTGTCTAAATCATTGGCTTATGATAAAGATAAAAAATTACTTACTATAAAGAATGTGGCTTTGCAGGATAACAGAAATTATGAAATAATTTTTACAAATGTCTCGTTTGAAGGACTGCGAATTGCTGATGCTTATAGGTTGAATTTTTCTACTCAATATCCGAAAACAGTTTATCCTGATTATTCTTATATTATACAGGATTATAGTGACGGAAGTTATCTCTATTTGCCTGTAAATTGTGTTAGAGATACATCTGTGGTTAATATTGAAACTAAAAACACAGGACTTGTGCCGTATTTTTCGGCGTTGAAATATAAAAGTATATCTCCTGTTGGTGAAAGTTTGAATAAACCTGCAACTGTTGTTCTTTTTACGGATGAATTTTCGAATTATGATAATTTGTTTCTTTTTATTAAAGAAGGAGAAAAATGGAAAAAAGCACCGTCTATCTGGTATAAAGATGAGGGGTATATTGAAGCAGTTGTATATAAATTTGGTGAAATTGCGTTAAGCAGCAGTGATTATGCTGGAGTTGAAGAAAAAATAATAGATGTAAATCTCTCTTCTAATCCGTTTACTCCCAATAATGACGGGAAAAATGATAGGGTGTATTTTAATATTATTCTTGCGAGTGGCGGTGAATTGAGTATAAAAATTTATAATAATACAGGAGATTTGATTAAGACTATTGTTGATAAATATTCTGCTAAAAGCGGACGATATGATAATGTTTTCTACTGGGACGGAACAAATGGCCTTGGTAATACTGTTTCGTCAGGTATATATGTGTATACTGTTGAAGTTGCCGCAGATACCTCGGGTAGCAGCGAATTTTACAGTTGGCGTGAAAATACCCCTAATATAACAAAAGTAAAAGGAGTAATAGGAATTGCGAAGTAAAAATATTTTGTATGTTTTTGGAATAATATTTATTGTTGTCTGTTCTCAGTATGTATATGGGGCTTTTAATAATGATGTTATATCTCCTGTTGCTGCAGCAATGGGCAGTGCATTTACTGGAGTTGATAAAACTTCAGGTGTTTTTTATAACCCTGCTATTACAGGTGTGCTCGCTTCGGACTCTATTCTTAAAGCTGATGTGATGTATGAAAATAGATATGGAATAGACGGTTATGATTATTATTCTGGGGCAATGGTTCTTACGGGTGTTTCTGTTTTTAAATTGTTTCGCTTTGGAGTTTCAGGTTATTATGAGAATGCAGAAACTTTGCTCTCGGAGCAAAATGTAAAGTTTTCTGTTGGCACTACTTTGATGTCGGCTTTTAAGCATGTTTATATTAGTGTTGGAATGTCTGTAGGATATTATGGTTTATCCTTTTCCGGTTTTCAGGAAGATGGCAATGATTCTGCTTTGGGTGATGAAAATTATATAGATGCTGATAGCGGGCTGTATGTTGTTTATGATAATATTAGAATCGGTATTGTGTCTCCTAATATGCTGAATTCGGATTTGCGGAATAATAAACTCCCTATTCGTATCGGGTTTGTTTATGATTTGTCGCAATATGCTGCTATGATAAGTGCTGATTTTGAGCCTGTCCGTGATCTGAATGATTATAATCGCTCCTGGCTGAAAATTGGTTCGTTTGAATTGGGGAAGAATATTTATCCTCTGTTTAAACTTGGAATTGAAAAAACAGTTAAAAATATTTTTACCATAAGAGTGGGCTTGAGAGATTTTATGGTAACTGGCGGGCTTGGTATTGCTATTAAAGGATTTCAGTTGAATTATGCCTTTATTAGTAATCATATTGGAATAACTCATTTAATAGGAGTGTCTATAAAGAGATTATGAAAAAGAAGATATTAATTTTTGTTTTAGTTTATATTTTTTCTATTTTGCAGTTTAATGTTTTTGCACAGGATAAGACAAGCGTATTTTATGAAGACCGGCAGAAGGAGTTTCAGTATATTCCGCCTATAGGTACAATGTTTATATATGGCGGAAAGTTTATGGCTGAATATTTTGATGAGCCTACTATAAGTGCTGATCTCGACAGCAGATTATATACTCATCTGTATGCAGGTTATGAGTCGCTTGGTGTTTTTGTGGAATTTATGGCTGCATATCAGAATAATGAATTTATTGATATTAATAATTGGGGTGAAAATTTCGGATATGACTCTCATCAATTCTCTTCTATACAGGAGAACGGGAAATTGTATTTGAGTAACTGGTATATTCTGCAGAGAAATTTGTCTTATTATTTCGGTCCCTATTTGCAGACGGTTCGTATAGGTAAATTGTGGGTTGATTATTCGCCTTATACTATTTATAGAACATGGGGGCTTGAAGGTGTGCAGTTGTCAGGTAATATTT
>CAYQNP010000249.1:0-10539 GCA_964418785.1 uncultured Spirochaetia bacterium
CGCAATATCAGAACCGGAAACTTTATAACCGAGGTTTAAAATCAGTTCCGCAATACCGTTCATACCGCTGCCGCCTATCCCGACAAAATGAAAATGTTCTGTTGTACCAAAAAGCTGTTTTTTTAAACTGAAAAACTTCACTTCTCAATTCTCCTTTTTATTTCCTGTAAGATAATTTCATCACTGTTTTTTATATATGAATCTTTAATTTTCATTTTCATACTTTTTATTTTCCCTGTTTTAAATAAGTCATTTATTTTATCAAATAAAATTTTTGAAGTTAAAAACTTTTCTTCAATAATAACAGCAGCTCCTCTATCGGATAAACTTTTAGCATTAAAATACTGGTGATTGGCTGTTGCAATTTTTAAAGGAATCAAAATTGCAGGCACTTCAAAATAACACATTTCAGTAACAGACATTGACCCTGCTCGCGATATAACAAGATCAGCTATAGAATAAGCATAATTCATATTCTCAAGAAATCCTTCTATAAACAGATTTTTTAATTTCCCGAATTTTGAATAATCATCAATCATATTCCTGCCTGTAATCCAGATTACATTAAAATTCTCAACAAGTTTATTAATAATTTCCGCCACTGACGAATTAATAATTTTTGCACCCTGACTTCCTCCTGCAATCATAATAACAGGAAGTTTATTTTTAAACCCGAAAAATTTATAAGCCTCTTTTTCGGAAATTTTTTTACTTATACTCTTCCGAATAGGATTATTAACAAGAATTGCTTCAGGAATAAATTTTTTTGTATATTCAAAATTAACGAATACAGCATCAGCCTTTTTATAAAAAAGTTTATTTACCATTCCCGGTATACTGTTTTGTTCAAAAAGAAATATATTTTTCTTTAATATACTTGCCCACAGCAGGACAGGAAAAGTAATATACCCGCCCATACCTATTACAACTTCAGGTTTAAATTTTATAAACCAGTAGAATGATTTTATAATGTTTAATACAACCCAATAACCCGCTATAATATTTTTATATGAAAATTTTCGTTTAAAACCTATTGCATTAAGGAAAAGCAAATTCTGTTCTATATTATTCAATTCATTTATAAGGGAAGTATCTTTTTTTCTGCAAATAAATTTAACAAAATCAAGTTGAGATACAAGTTTATAATAGATAGCAAGAGCAGGTAAAATATGACCGCCGGTACCGCCGGCTGCTATAAAAAATCTATTCTTCATAAATATTTACAACCTCCAGATTTCTTTTTTTTACTCTATTAAATCTGGAAATATTAAGCATAATGCCCACTGAAAACATATTAACGAGTAAAGAGGAACCGCCGTAACTGACAAAAGGTAACGGCAGACCCGTAACAGGAAGCAAACCGAGTGTAACAGCAATGTTAACAAAAATCTGGATACTCCACATAGAAACAATTCCTGCACTGACAAAAAAAGAGAATTTATCAGGAGCATTAAATGTAATTTTAACTCCCCGATAGATCATATAAACAAAAAGCAAAAAGAATATAAAAGTTCCGATAAATCCTGATTCTTCACCTATTACAGAATAAATAAAATCAGTATGAGGCTGAGGTAGATAATATAATTTCTGTATACCTTTTCCCAGTCCCACACCGGCTATGCCTCCTATTCTAAAAGATTTAATTGACTGAATAATATGATATCCTTTATTTATAGGGTCAGCCCACGGATTAAGAAAAGATAACAGTCTCATTTTTCTGTAACCAACATTAAAAATCAGAACATATGCAAAAGGCAATACAGCAAAAAAGGTAGCGAGCAGATATTTTATTTTTATACCACTGACAAAAAACAGGATACCGGCAATAGAAAGCAGTAAAAACCCGGAACCGAAATCCGGTTGAAGTAAAATAAGAAAGAATACAATTGTGGTTATAATTAACGGCGGAAGATATCCTTCAAAAAATTTCTCGGCTTTAAATCTTTTTTTAGAGAACATTGTACCGAGATATAAAATCAGTCCGAGTTTTGCTATTTCAGCCGGCTGTATATTAAAAAAACTTATTCTTATCCAGCTTCGTGAGCCTGAAACTTTTCTTCCTATCTGCGGAAACAATACTGCAATTAATAAGACCAATACACCTGCTATTAGAATCCTGGAATATTTTTGATAAAAACTATAATTTATATTTATGGCTGCAAGGGTCAGGATTGTGCCAATACCTATCCATACAAGCTGTGCCTTAAAAATATAATATTGATCATTATATGCTATTCTTGAAACATTTATACTTGCACTATAAAGCATACTTATACCTGCTGCAAGAATAATATAAACAACTACAAGCAAATAAAAATCAGGAGTACTGTAATTTAATTCTTCATTATGCTTTTTCATTTTTCAATTCATAAACAAACTGTTTAAATTTTTCTCCTCGTTCTTCAAAATTTTTAAACATATCATAAGAAGTACACCCGGGTGCAAGTATAATAACATCGCCTTCTGAGCTTACTTCATATGAATGAAAAACAGCCTCTTTTAATGAATCTGTTTTAAAAATTTTATCTATCGGAAAATCAATCATTCCTTCTATTTTATCTTTTGCTTCTCCAATTAAAATCAGATATTTAACTTTACTTTTAAGAACAGAATTAAGACTGGAGAAATCAAGTCCTTTATCTCTACCGCCAAGTATAGCAATAATCGGTTCTTCAAAAGCAGAGAGACTCATTTTTACTGAAGATATAGTTGTTGCTTTGGAATCATTTATAAATTTTCTGTTATTAATAATATCGACCAATTCTGTTCTATGCGGCAAGCCTTTAAAATTTCTAACTGATTCTGCTATTTTATCATTATCTATATTAAGCAACTTAGCAACAGTAACAGCTGCGAGTATATTTTCTTTATTATGAAGTCCCTGTAAATTCTGAATACCGTCATTAAATACTTCTTCAATATTATTTTTCTTAAATAAAAATTTATTATCAGCAAGAAAAGCACCTTTTTCCACTTCGGCTAATCTCGAAAAATAAAAAACTTCAGGGGTTATAGAATTAAAATTCAAATATTTATTAAGCATTTCAGAATCTTTATTTAAAACGAGAAATTCATTTTTTGTCTGGTTTTTAAATATATTAAATTTAGCATCAGCATACTCTTTTACATTGGTATATCTATCAAGATGGTCTTCATTAATATTCAAAATAACACTGATAAAAGGTTTTAATTTAATTATATTTTCCAATTGAAAACTGGACAGCTCTGCGACTATAAAATAATCGTTTGAATTAATATTTTTAATTTCATCGGTAAGGGGTGTTCCGATATTTCCGGCTACAATAGTCTTTTTTCCTGCGGTTTTAAGTATATCCCCGATTAAACTTGTTGTAGTAGACTTACCGTCTGTACCTGTAATACAGATCCAATTATACGGATACTCTCTGAAAGCGAGTTCAACTTCACTGATAACCGGGATATTTTTTGCTTTAGCCGCAGAAATAAGTTTCAGATCAGACGGCACACCAGGGCTTATAACAACCAGGTCCACATCATTAAGCAAAGATTCATTATGATGTCCGCATTCAAATTCCACTTTATCAACTTCCACTTTATCAATCCAGTTTTGCAAATTACTTTCCGGTCGGATATCATTAGCTCTCACATAATATCCTTTTTCAAGCAAAAAATTAACAGCCGCAACACCGCTTTTACCGCCAAAACCTACAACAAGAGCCAGCATAAATACTCCTAACGAATTTTCAAAGTAGTCAGTCCGATTAAAGCAAGAATCAAACCGACAATCCAGAATCTGATAATAATTTTTGATTCAGGAATACCAAGCAGTTCATAATGATGATGAAGTGGTGCCATTTTAAAAACTCTCTTGCCTCTGAGTTTAAACGAAGCCACCTGAATAATAACAGATAAAGCTTCTATAACAAAAACCCCGCCCAGAATAAGAAGCAGGAGTTCTTTTTTTAATATTATAGAAAAAAGTCCTATAGACCCGCCTATAGCGAGAGCACCTGTATCACCCATAAAAATATCTGCCGGGTGTGCATTATACCATAAAAAACCGAGTGATGCACCGATAAGAGCAGCACCGAAAACTGTAACTTCACCTACATTTTTTATATAAGGAATCATAAGATATTCTGCAATTTTTATATGTCCTGATAAATAAGCAATAATAGTAAAAGAAGAAACAACAAGTAAAGAGCTTCCAATAGCAAGTCCGTCAAGACCGTCAGTAAGATTAACAGCATTAGAAGAACCTACCATTATAAGAACCCCGAAAACAAAATATCCGACACCCATATTCCAGACTGCTCTTTTAATAAATGGAACATAAAGTTCTGTCATTAATCCGTGATTTTTAAAAACAATAAAGAGAATGAGCATAACAACTGAACTGATAATAATCTGGCCCCACAACTTAATTTTTGCGTGTAAACCTTTTTTATTTTTCTTAACTATTTTAATATAATCATCAAGAAAACCGAGTAAGCCGTAAAAAAAGAGAGTAATAACAAATAAAACAATATAAATATTATCAAGTCTTGCCCATAAAAGAACAGAGATAAGAGTAGAAAAAATAATCATAAGTCCGCCCATTGAAGGAGTGCCGGCTTTATTCTGATGATGCGATGGACCGTCATCCCTTATGGTTTCACCTAATTTCTTTCTCCGAGCCCATCGTATAATTATAGGCCCAATTATAAATGATAATATTAATGCTGTAACTATTGCATATGCAGCTCTGAAAGTTATATAACGAAATAAGTTAAATCCTATAAAATACTTCTTTAACGGATATAATAAATAGTATAACATAAATTATTTCTCCGATTTTACTCCTAATAATTTTAAAAGTTTCTCCATCTCCATTTTCCTGGACCCTTTTATTAGAAATATTATATTCCCTTTAAATTCTTTAATATATTCTTTCATTCTTGCAGCCAATTTTTCCATATCTAAAAACGGCTCTATCTTTTTTTTATCCACCATCCGTTCTTTATAAACTCTTTTATATGTATTTCCGTAAGTAAGCACTTTATCAAATTCAAAATTTTCAGTAACATAATTTATAACTTCAGTATGGTGTTTCATATCCTTTTTCCCCAACTCCATCATATCCCCGAGAACAGGTATCTTATGCTCTATATTAAATAGATTGAGGAAATATACCATTGCTTTGACAGAAGTAGGGTTAGCATTATATGCATCAAAATATATAGAGAAATCTTTTGTTTTAATTAAATTGCCTCTATTTTCAATAGGTTTAAAATTTTCTATTACTTTTTTAAATTTCTTTATGTCATCAGTAAAGAAAGAAGCACCGGTGAGAGCAGATAAAAGATTATAGAGATTATGTTCTCCCAACAACTTATAATGAAATTTAACGCCTTTATAAACAACATCCCAGCCGTTATCTGCAAGAAATGTATATTCGTCGAAGTGATTAACATTTTCAAGATTAACTTCTGTATTTAAGGTATAAGCAACTATTTTGCCGTCAAATATATTGGAATAATAATTAAAATATTTATCATCAAAATTAAGAATCAAAGTATCTTTTATATAAGGGAGGATTTCACCTTTTGCTTTTGCAACAATTTTATCATTTTTAAGAAACTCCAGATGCGTATCTCCTATATTTGTTATAATAGCGTAATCAGGGGCAGTCATACTTGCCAGTCTCTGCATTTCTCCTATATGATTTATTCCAAGTTCTGCAACGAGGACTTTAATCTTCGGATTAAGTTTTAATAAAGTAAGAGGCACACCTATTTCATTATTAAAATTTTTTTCTGTCTTTAAAATTTCATCTTCTTTATACTTTGTTCTGAGCAATGCATAAATCAACTCTTTTGTAGTTGTTTTTCCATTGCTTCCTGTTATTGCTATAACCTTGATATTAAACCGCTGTCTGTAAAAGCCTGCAATTACGCCAAAGGAACGAAGAGTATTATCCACCTTAACAACAATAAAATTTTCAGGGAATTCGCTCATCCCCTTTTTCTTCAATTCTGCTTTCAATTTAGTTAATTTAGTTATATCAACAAGACAGCCCATAGCACCTTTTTTTATTGCTTCATATATAAAATTATGACCGTCAAAATTCTCACCTTCAATAGCAATAAAAAAATCATCTTTTTTCAGAGTTCTTGTATCAAGAGATATATTGTGTACAACAGCATCAGTATTTCCGTTCACTATTTTACCTTCTGTAATCTTTATAATTTCTTCTATAGAAATATTAAGCATATATACCTCTCATAATAATTTTTTTACAATTTCAAAATCACTAAAATGTTTTTTCTTAGTTCCTATTATCTGATAATCCTCATGTCCTTTTCCGGCAATAAGTACAAAAGAATCTTTTTCTGCTAATTTAACAGCCTTTTTAATAGCTTTTTTTCTGTTGACAATTTTAAAATAATTATCATTTCTAATAGCAAGCACGCCTTTTTCAATTTCAGAAATAATAGCAGAAGGTTTCTCTGTACGAGGGTTATCAGAAGTAATAATAACAACATCAGATAATAAAGCAGCAACTCTGCCCATTTTCTGACGTTTATCTTTATCTCTATCTCCTCCTGCTCCGAAAACCGTTATTATTTTCTCTACATTTAATTCTTCTATTGTCTGCAATACATTTTTCAATGCATCGTCGGTATGCGCATAATCAATGCCCACATAAAAATCACCGGCATTAATAATCTGCAGTCTTCCGGGAACACTTTTTAAATTGCTCAGTCCTTTCTTTACTGTGTTTATACCTATATTCTCTGCAACAGCAACTCCAATTGCAGCGAGTGCATTGTATACATTAAACCTTCCAATTAAATTTAAAGACATACGCGTTAATTTTCTGTTATATCTTAATATAAAATTTGTTCCATTAACTCCGAGTTTAATATCCTGAGCAACAAGATCTGCTTTTCCGTTTAAACTGTAAGATTTTACATTTATTTTTTTCTTAAATTCATTGAATAATCTTTTCCCATATTTATCATCTATATTTATTATTCCTGTTTTTTTCTTTTTGGAAGATTTGTTAAGTAAATTAAACAATCTTTTTTTTGCTTTAAAATAATTAGTGTAATTCTTATGAAAATCAAAATGATCCTCTGTAAGATTAGTAAATACAGCATAATCAAACTGTATATCATCAACTCTATGCAGTTCAAGCGAATGAGAAGATACTTCCATAATAACATATTTCACTTTTTCTTCAAGCATTTGAGCAAGAAGTTTATTAATTTCAAGTGATTCCGGAGTAGTGGCAGGAGCAGGAAATATCTCATCGCCAATCCTGTAATTTATAGTACCTATAACACCTACTTTCTGATTCTTTGCTTTTAAAATACTTTCAAGTAAATAAGTTATAGTTGTTTTCCCGTTAGTACCGGTAACTCCGATTACTTTTAATTTTTTTGAAGGATGTTTATAAAAATTTGCAGAGATTTTAGAAAGGAGAACTCTATTATCTTTTGATACAAGAATAGGTATCTTTTTAGAACCGTATTCAAGATATTTAAGTTTTTTCTTATCAAACCATGATTTTTCAACAATAATTACAGTAGCGCCATTTTCAATAGCATTAATTATATACTTATGTCCGTCTGTAGTGAAACCTTTTATAGCAACAAACAGGAAATCCGGTTCAATTCTCTGTGAATTATAATCAAGTCCTGCAACATCAATCTTTCCGGTCTCACTATCAAATTTAACATCAGTACCACGCAATAAGTCTTTTAAAAACAATAAAAACCCCTCCCGTTTTTTATTATTTAATCAGCTCTTGCCATTTTTTTTAGTCGTTTCGGCACATTAATCCATACTATATCAGAGTCATTAACAGTTACGAGTTTTAATTTAGTTTCAGCATATTTTCCTATACGCTCAGGCGAACTTAAAAAAACAGCTTCTGTTTCCAGCTGTTTCTTCTTATTCTCCAGTACAGCTATCTGCTTGTTCAACTGCTTCATCATAAACTCCATATCTGCTACTTTAATGCTCTGATAAACATAGCCGAAAACAACTCCAAAGAACAATACAATCCAGAGCAAATAATTTAAAAACACATTGAAAACATCTCTGTTTTCATTTTTCTTTTTAATAACCATAAACTCATACCCCTTTCCCTCCCGTGGTTATAATTTTTCAACAGCTCTTAATTTGGCACTACGAGCACTTCTATTTTTTCTAATCTCAGACTCACCTGCAACTACAGGTTTTTTTGTCAAAACTTTAACGATCCCTTTTTTGTCTGTATGCTCGTTGCCTTCTTCGTCTATACCTCTATCATATAATCGGAAAATATTTTTAACTATTCTATCTTCGAGTGAATGATAACTTAACACAACAGCTCGCCCTTTTTTTGCAAGCGAGTATATTACATCAGGCAAAGTCTGCTCAAGATTGGTTAATTCATTATTAACTGCAATTCTTAATGACTGAAAAGTTTTAGTCGCAGGGGATAAGCCTCTTTTCCAAAATTTTCTCGGAATCGATTTTTCTACTATATTTTTTAATTCAAGCGTGGTTTCTATTTTCTTCTGTTTTCTATTTTCAACTATATTCCTTGCTATTCGCCGAGCCCATCTCTCTTCACCTAATGTCCATATTATACGACTCAACTCCTTTTCAGAGTAATAATTGATTATATCATAAGCAGTTATATCATTATTATTTCCAAAACTCATATCAAGATATTCATCTCTTTCAAAACTAAATCCCTTTTTACTTTCTTTATAATGATACATTGATAGGCCCAAATCCATTAAAATTCCGTTGACTTTACCGAAAATATCCATATCTTTTAATATTTTCGACAAATTAAAAAAATTATCATTAATAAAAACCGTATTTTTATATTTATTTAATCTTTTCTTGGCGATTTCAAGTATATCTTTATCCTGCTCAAAACCAATAAGCAACTTAATATCAAAATTTTTCAAAAGTAATTCGCTGTGGCCGCCTTCTCCGAGTGTACAATCCACATATACTCCTCCAGGCACCACAGCAAGATACTTTAATACTTCTTCAGGCATTACTGCCTTGTGAAAAAACATATATATTTTTCCCCTCCCAATTATTAACTTTATACTTCGTGATTACGGCGTTCTTCTATAAATTCATCTTCATTGTTCCTGAAATTAGTCCAGTATTCATCCCAGCGCTCTTTTGACCATATCTCTATCTCATCTCCAACTCCAGATACAACAACATCTTTTTTTATTCCGGCATATTCCCGTAAATTTAACGGCAAACTGATCCTGCCGAGTTTATCTATTTTACAGGTAGCCTTCTGCGCTATAAAAAAACGCCTGAACCTCTGTGCAAATTTGTCGGTCTTGGATAATTTGTGTATCTTATTCTCTACAATCTCTTTCCATATATTAGTCGGATATGCTGCAAGACATCCTTCATATCCTAATGTAACTATTAAAATATCAGGTTCACCATATTCAGGGAGTATCTCGCGGAACTGTTTCGGTATACCTACTCTCCCTTTCTCGTCAATAGAATGAAAATAAGAGCCGTCAAACATATTACTACTAAACCACGCTATAACATATATTTCTACAATTTTCCACTTTTCTACCATTATATACCACTATTTTCCAATGTCAAGAAAAAAAAGAAAAAAATATTTTTTTAAAATATGGGGACGGTGCGTCTTTTTTTCTCTTTTTCTAATTATTGTAGGAGCGATTGATTATTCGCCCCTACAAATACATAATATCTTCCTCCGACTCTAATTTGGATATGTCAAGAGAGAAAATTAAAAAAATTGTCGATGAGCCCATAGAGCGTTACCAAGTAGATGTTCTCATTTCGAGCGTATGCGAGAAATCTAAAATCTATAATTTACGCTTTTTTGATAGTTTATTGTTCTATATCTATATTCGGGTGATTAGATTCCTCACACTCGGTTCGGATTCACCGGACTCGGTTCGGAATGACATTCAGGCGAAGGATTATTCACCCCTACAATAATAATAGTAAGATATATTTTTATATGATAGGGACGGAGGATGTTTTTTATAGGGGCGAATAATCCTTCGCCACTATATTATTTCCACAATTTGATCATCCAGCTTTCTTTGACAACGATCTATTGGCTCATCGACAAAACAACATTATGTTTTGCTTGACTTTAAAAAAAAATATATAATTTTAAAATAAAACTATTATTTTAACGACACGAACATGTTGAGGAGACTTTTATGAAAGATTATATTTTAACTTTAAGACCAATTAAACATATGGCAGGAATTACTTTTCAAATTCCGTCATATCAAAGAGGGTATAGATGGACAGGACAAGAGGTTGAAAATATTTTAGATGATTTATATAAATTTAACAATGTCACAAGTAATTGTAATAAAGAAGATTTTTATTGTCTCCAGCCTGTGATTGTAAAAAAAATAAATGAAAATAAATATGAACTTATAGATGGGCAGCAAAGATTAACAACTATCTATTTAATTATAAAGTATTTAAATTTGGAAAAAATTTTTCATATAAATTATGATACACGCGATGAAGGAAGTATAAATAAAT